>NZ_DBHD01000179.1:0-13154 GCF_002296025.1 Microbacterium sp. UBA837 | reverse complement strand
TCGAAGTAGCTGAGCGTCCTGAAGGTGTGCTCCCGGGCGTCCCGGTGCACGCTGAGGTACCGCACGAGTTCCTGGTAGGGGTCGCGGTCGGTCAGCCCGACGGCCCGGGAGAAGTGGCAGAGGAACGGCACGTCGGGCATGACGGCGACGAGTCCTTCCGACAGTGCGCCGGCAGCGAGGGCGATACCACCACCTTGGCTGCCGCCGGTGACGGCAAGGCGATCCGCGTCGATCTGGGGAAGCATGCGGATGGCGTCAACCGCACGGACGGCATCCGTGAAAACCCGGCGGTAGTAGTAGTCGGCCGGGTCATCTATTCCGCGGGTCATGTATCCGTTGGTTGCGGCGCCGGTGCCGTGCGGGTCGGGAGTCTCGCCGCCAGTGCCCCACGTCGAGCCCTGGCCGCGCGTGTCCATGATCAGGTGCGCGTAGCCGGCCGCCGACCACGCAAGCCGCTCGGAGGGGAGGCCCCGTCCGCCGCCGTATCCGATGTACTCGACCACCGCGGGAAGCGGGGCGGTTGCGCCGGCGGGTACCAGCAGCCAGGCCTTGATCGGGTCGCCGCCGAAACCCGCGAACGACACATCGAACACGTCGACCGACCGCAGCGCCGAGTCGACAGGAGTCAGTCGCGGCTCCCAGCCCGCGACGCGGGATTCCTCGAGCGTGATGGCCCAGAAGGCGTCGAAGTCTGTGGGTTCGTTGATCTGCGGGACATAGGCCTCGAGCTCAGCGGCGGAGAGGTCGAAGTAGGGCACGCTGCTTCCTTTCCGGGCGGTGCACAAGCGCCCTTGGCATGTTACGGCTCCTGCCCGGTCGACGATTGATCCGACCTGCGCACGGCGACGATGTGACACCGCATTCATCCGGTCGCCGCGCCCCAAGCGCATGTAACGGTTTTGTAAACTGTCCGTCCAAATTCGGTCACGCCCTTGCAGTTCTTTTGTTCGTAAGGTCTACTAACAAACATGACTGCATCGGAAGTGCAGCGCGGCTCTTCCACGGGACCCGCGCACACCCTCATGGCTCGTGGCGCCCAGCCCACGGCGTCCACGGATGCCGCAGCTGTCGCTTCAGACACGGTGCAGCGCCGCAGTCTTCGCCGGGCAAAGGTGCTGCCCGAGCACGCCCGTGCCCACAATCGCTCCCTCGTTCTCCAGACGCTCTTCCATGACGGCGCCATGAGTCGGGCTGACCTTTCCCGGGAGACGGGGCTGACACGCGTCACAATCTCCGACCTCGTCGCCGAGCTCATCGGTGACGGCCTGGTTGCCGAGCTCGGCGTTCGCGAAGCGTCGGGTCCGGGCAAGCCCGCGATGGTTGTCGACCTCGATCGTGCGGGCCACCGAATCCTCGGCATGGATCTCTCCGGCCCCGACACGTTCCTCGGCGCGATCCTCACCCTCGACGGCGATATCGTCGCCCGCCACGAGATTGCGGCACCGCGCGGGGCAGAAGATGCCCGGGATGCGGTGATCGAGCTGGCACGGCACCTGGTCGCCGATGCCCACGCCCCGGTCCTCGGAATCGGTGTCGGCTCTCCCGGCGTCGTCGACAACGACGGTGTCGTGCTCAGCGCTCCCGGCCTCGGCTGGACGCAGCTGCCGCTGCGCAGCATCCTCGAGGATGCCCTCGGGCTGCCGGTGCTCGTGGCAAACGACGCGAACGCCGCCGTTCTAGCCGAATACACCTTCGGTGGTGCGCGCGACGACGTCGTGCTCGTGAAGGTCGGACGCGGCGTCGGGTCGGGACTGGTATCGGCCGGTCAGCCCATGCGCGGTGCGCACTTCGCGGCGGGCGAGATCGGACACGTCACCGTGGGCACCGACGGCGGCCCACAGTGCGCGTGCGGCAAAGTCGGATGCCTCGAGGCGTGGCTGTCGGTGCCCGCCTTGACGGCTCGCATGGCGGATGCCGAGACTCCCGCAGACCGTGAGCAGCAGCTGCGCGACGCCGGTGAACGCCTGGGCATCGCGCTCGCGCCCATCGTCGGTGCGCTCGATGTCTCCGAGATCGTGCTCTCGGGTCCCGATGAACTTCTCGCCGGTCCTCTCGCAGAGGCAACGGTCGAGACGATCCGCACTCGCACGCTAGCCCGGTTCCATGACGGCGTGCGCGTTCGGATGACGGCGCAAGGCCAGGACATCGTTCTGCGCGGAGCTGCCGTCATGGTCCTGTCAGGCCAGCTCGGGGTGTCGTAACCGCCGCCCCAACCATTCCCCCCACCGGATAGGTCGCCCGACCTCTTCCGAACACCAGAGAAACACGAAGGAAGACACCATGAAGAAGACGCTCGGAGCCGTCGCCCTCGCGGGCGCCTCGGCGCTCGTGCTGGCCGGCTGCGCCGGCGGTGCCCCCGCGGAGCCCGAAACGGGCGACATCACGGTGTGGCTCGTCGGCGCCGACACGCCCCAGACCGCTCGTGACTACCTAAAGCAGACCTTCGAGTCCGAGAACGAGGGCTGGACGCTCACGATCGAAGAGAAGACGTGGGCTGACGTGTCGGACACGTACACCGCCGCACTGTCGTCGAACGACTCTCCGGATGTCGTCGAGGTTGGCAACACGCAGGCACTGGGCTTCGCGGATGCCGGCCTGTTCCTGGACATCTCCGACATTCAGGACCAGCTCGGCGGTTCGGACCTGCTGCCCGGACTCGTCGAGGCCGGCACGTACGAGGGATCGCTCTACGCCGCGCCCTACTACGCGGGCGGCCGGATCGTCTTCTACAGCCCGATGATGGTCGACGAGGTCCCCGCGACCCTCGATGAGTACGTTGCCGAGGGCGTCGCGATGACCACCGACACGGTCTCGGGCATCTACGCACCCGGCAAGGACTGGTACAACGCGCTTCCCTATATCTGGGCCTTCGGCGGCGAGATCGCCGTTCAGGACGGCGACACGTGGGACGCACAGTTCTCGAGCCCCGAGAGCCTCGAGGGTCTCAACCTCCTGCAGACGGTGTATCAGGACGCCACTGTCGCGCCGGCCGACGGCAACGAGCTGATGGCAAACATTGCCTTCTGCAACGGCGAGGCCGGGTTCATTTCAAGCCCCGCATGGGCCGCCGGAAACCTGACGGGTGCGTGGCCGTGGGCCGATGAGGACGCCGGGCAGAACTCCGAAGGGTGCCCCGACACCTATGCAGCCGACCTCGGCGCGTTCGCGCTGCCGGGCCTCGAAGCCGGCGAGACCGCCCCGATCTTCGCGGGCGGATCCAACGTAGCCGTCGCCACGAAGAGCGCCGCGCCGACGAAGGCAAAGGCAGCCCTCGAGATCATGCTCTCCGAGGACTACCAGAAGCTTCTCGCTGAGCAGGGCCTCACGCCCGGAATCATCTCGGCCGCCTCCGCTCTGCCGGACACCCCGATCGCCCAGGCCCAGGCTGCGGCTCTTGCCAACTCGAAGGGGACGCCGGCCAGCCCGAACTGGGCCGAGGTCGAAGCTGCCCAGATCATCCCTGACGCTCTGGTGCGCATCGCTCAGGGCGAGGACGTCGAGGCTGTAGCCACCGCGCTCGACGAGCAGATCGAGGCCATCCTCAACCAGTGATCGACGGATGCCGCCGCGCGGGCCTCCCCGCGCGGCGGCACCCCGACCACGTGCCCGATGGCTCCGTCCGATGCATGAGTTTCCCGGTCGTGCACCGAACCGAGTGATCGGACCATCCGTCCGTGATGATCGACGCATGCCGTCGTTCGTCGTACCCGCCATCCGCCGCAGAAAGGAGGGATCGCCGTGACCACCACTCTCGCCGCATCGACGGCTTCCGATTCGCCGCCTCCGCCGAACCTGATCGCCGACCGCGTCAAGCGCAGGAACCGCCGCGAGGCCCGGAACGCCTGGGGCCTGCTGACGCCGGCCCTGATCGTCATCGGGGTGATGACCGTCTACCCCGCGGTCCTGATGGTCGTGCAGTCCTTCACTGACTACACCGTCAAGAACAAGGTTCAGGGCACCTGGCCGACCTTCGTCGGGTTTGAGAACTACGTCGACCTGTTCACGAAGTCCGACTTCCCGGCCGTGCTCATGCGCAGCCTCGGGATCATGGTCGTGCTCACGGTGCTGAACCTCAGTCTCGGCATCCTCGTCGCGGTCCTCATGGTGCGGCTGAGCCGCGCATGGCGGATCGTCGTGTCGATCGGTCTGCTGGTCGCGTGGGCGATGCCACCCCTCACGGCGACAGTCGTGTGGGGATGGATCTTCGACACCGAGTACGGCCTGGTCAACTCCATGCTCAACACCCTCACCGGCACCGAGAACTGGACGAACCACTCCTGGCTGCTGAACCCCTGGTCGTTCTTCATGGTTCTCACGATCATCATCGTGTGGCAGTCGGTGCCGTTCGTGGCGTTCACCACCTACGCCGCCCTCGGTCAGGTTCCGGATGAGGTGCTCGAGGCGGCATCGCTGGACGGCGCGACCGGCTGGTCACGGTTCCGGCTCATCGTCTTCCCGTACCTGCGCAGTGTTCTCACCGTTGTGCTCGTGCTGCAGATCATCTGGAACCTCCGGATCTTCACGCAGGTGTATGCGCTGCAAAGCCGCGGGGGACTGGCCTCCGAGACGAACGTGCTCGGCACCTACCTGTTCCGGCAGGGGGTCGGTGAGTTCGGCGCCACCGCGGCGATCGGTGTCGTGATGGTCATCCTGCTGCTTGTCCTCTCGTGGGGATACGTACGCACGACGCTCAAGGAGGAGGAGCTGTGAGTACTCAGGTCACCCCCGCCACCCAGCTCGGCACTATCGGCATCGACGACGAGCCCCGCGGCCGTCCTCGCGGTACGCGTTCCCCGCGGCTCGAGGGAGCGCGCCGACCGAGCCCGCGCAAGGTCGTGACGCGTACCCTGCTGAACATCGCGGCAGCTGTCGTGTTCGTGATGTCGGTGTTCCCCGTCTACTGGATGGTGAACATGTCGTTCACCCCGACGAACGAGATCATCAGCCGCGACCCGAGCTTCGTGCCACTGGACTTCACCCTCGAGAACTACATCACGGCGTGGACACGGGAGGCTGCCCCGGGCCAGACCGACTTCCCGCACGCGCTGGGCACCACCGTGACCGTCACCGTCGGCGTCCTCATCGTCACGCTGCTGTTCGCGTTCCTCGCCTCGGTGGCTGTCGCACGCTTCCGCTTCGGCGGCAAGCGCGGTTTCATCGTGGCGGTACTCGTCGTGCAGATGATCCCCGGCGAAGCGATGATGTTCACGATCTACGGGATGATCGACGACTGGCACCTCATGAACACGCTGCTGGGGCTCGGAATCGTGTACACCGCCGCCGTCATCCCCTTCACGATTTGGACCCTGCGCGGGTTCGTCGCGGGAGTTCCCGCCGACCTCGAAGAGGCAGCCATGATCGACGGCTGCACCAAGTCTCAGGCCTTCTGGAAGGTGACGTTCCCGCTGCTCGCGCCGGGCCTCGTGGCCACCGGGATCTTCGCGTTCATCCAGTCGTGGAACGAGTTCACGATGGCTCTGCTCATGATGAAGGGCTACAACCTCACGCTGATGCCGTGGCTCAATGCCTTCCAGTCCTCGTCGGTGGGCGGCGCCGTGAACTGGGGAGCGGTGATGGCCGGGTCCACCCTGATCGCTCTGCCGGTGGTCATCTTCTTCCTCATCGTTCAGGGCCGAATGACCGGTGGACTTGTCGCCGGAGCGGTAAAGGGCTGATGAGAATGTGCACCACCCACCGCCTCTCGATCGGGGGCGGACGATGAGACTCGGCCTCGATGTCGGGGGAACCAAGACGGATGCTGTCGCCGTCGCCCCGAACGGCACCATCGTCGCCCGCACGCGCCTGGCCACCGGGTGGGGGCCGGATGCCGTCGTGCAGACGATCCTCGACGCGGTCGCCAATCTGCAGGCTGATCCCGCGCTCACGGCGGCGGATGTCCGGTCGGTGGGGATCGGGATTCCCGGCCGGATCGAACCGGGGTCAGGCCGGGTCGAACACGCCGTCAACCTCGGCGTCGAGACGCTCGATCTTGCCGCCGCCGTCGCTCCGGTCCTCGGAGTGCCCGTGCGCGTCGAGAACGACGTCAAGGCAGCGGCACTCGGTGCTGCCTCGCTGCGGGGCGGGACGCTCTCGATGGGGTATCTGAACCTCGGGACGGGGATAGCCGCCGCCATCGTGACGGGGGGCGTGCTCTGGCGCGGGGCGCGCGGTGGTGCCGGAGAGATCGGGCACCTGTCGATCGATCCGGCGGGACCCGTGTGCCGCTGCGGCCAATGCGGCTGCATCGAGGCGCTGGCCGGCGGAGGCGCGGTGTCAGCCCGGTGGGGCAGGCCCGGCGCGCTCCCGATTCGAGACGTCTTCGACGCTGCCGACGGCGGTGATGCGGCAGCCGTGCTGGTGCGAACCGACCTCGCCCGAGGCGTCGCCGCCGCTATCCGGGTGCTCGTGCTCACCGCGGATGTCGACACCGTGGTCCTCGGCGGCGGCATCACCGCTCTCGGCACCCGACTGCAGAGCGAGGTGGCTGCTCAGCTGGAGGCGAGCGCGCGGGAATCGGCATTCCTGCGTTCACTCCAGCTGGTCGACCGCGTTGAGATCCTCCCCGCGGGTGCGCCTGCCGCAGCGCTCGGAGCGGCGCTCATCGGCACTGAAGCTGCAGACGAAAGAGAGGTCCTTTCCCATGGCTGAAGTCATCATCGTCCCGGGCCGCGAGGCAGGCGGGAAGCTGGTCGCGAGCGAGATCGCGCGGCGTATCCGCGCGACGCCTGACCTCGTGCTCGGACTCGCGACCGGCTCGACGCCGCTCCCGGTATATCAGGCGCTGGTGCCCGCCCTCGCGGGCGTCGACGTGTCAACGGTGCGCGGGTTCGCCCTCGACGAGTACGTGGGCCTCGATCCCGCACACCCGCAGAGCTATCGGTCGGTCATCACGCGCGAAGTGGTCGAGCCGTTGGGGCTGGACCCGGCGCGCATTCGCGTCCCCGATGGGCGTCTCGACGGAGTCGCGCACGCCGGCGAGATCTATGAGGCAGCGATCATGGATGCTGGTGGCATCGCCCTGCAGATCCTCGGGATCGGTACCGACGGGCACATCGGTTTCAACGAGCCGGGCTCGTCGTTCGCCTCTCGCACGCGCGTCAAGACACTCACGGAACAGACACGCACCGACAATGCGCGCTTCTTTGCCTCGCCGGACGAGGTGCCGATGCACTGCATCTCGCAGGGCCTCGGCACGATTCTCGAGGCAGACCACCTCGTGCTCCTCGCGTTCGGGAGCTCCAAGGCCGCGGCCCTCGCCGCAGCCGTCGAGGGCCCACTGTCGGCATCCGTCCCCGGTTCGGCGATTCAGCTTCATCCGCACGTCACCGTCGTCGTCGACGAGGATGCCGCAGCCGAACTCGCTCGGGCCGAGTACTACCGGTATGCCTACGCGAACAAGCCGGACTGGCAGGGCTTGTAGGCCGAGCGCCGTGCGCCGGCAGGGCTGGGGTTAAGCAGCGGAGTCACTCCACGCGAAACCGATCAGGTGCGTTCGGCTGAGGGGCGCGAGCGGCGTCGATGCAACCTCGTGCTCGGTGATCCAGCGCAGCTCAGCGATCTCGGCGCTGGCATCAGCTCGGGCCTCGCTCACTCGCAGCACAAACGCATCGGCGATGACGCGATATCCCGGCTCGTTGGCCGCGGCAGCTTCGAACCGGCCGAGCGGGACGAGATCTTCGGCCGCGGCCCGGATGCCGGTCTCTTCTGCGATCTCACGGATGACGGCATCCATCGCGCTCTCGCCGGGGTCGGGCTTTCCGCCCGGCTGCTGAAAGACGGTAGCGCCATGCTTGCGCACGACGAGGGCGCGGCCGTCGGTCGACACGATGACTGCCGCGCTGACGTGGATGACCCCACTCACGGTGTCGCTCACGGCCCGAACACTTTGCCGGGGTTCAGGATCCCCTGCGGATCGAAGACACGCGCGATCTGGCGCTGCAGCTCCCACTGGTCATCGCCGAGTTCGTCAGCGAGCCACCGTCGCTTGAGCACCCCGATGCCGTGCTCGCCGGTGAGAGTTCCGCCGAGCTCGAGCGCGGCACGAAACAGCTCATCGGCGGCTTCCCAGATCGCCGCGGGCACGTCGGGACCGTCGAAGATGAAGTTCGGATGCAGGTTCCCATCGCCAGCGTGAGCGACGGTGGGGATCACGAGGCCGTAGCGGCGCTCGATGTCGGCGATGCGCGCGAACATCGCCGCGAGCGCTGAGCGCGGCACCGAAACGTCCTCGATGAGGGTCGTGCCCAGGCGTGCCATCGCGGGATGCACCGACCGGCGGATCGCGAGCAGCCGCTCGCCCTCGTCGCGGTCGGTGGACACGGCGACGGTTCCTCCCGCTGCCTCAAGGACAGCGGTGATCGCCGCCGCGTCAGCTGCCGCCGCAGCGCCATCGGTCTGGATCGTCACGTGCGCCGCGCCCGGGGTCGGCGCGGCAAGGCCCAGCAACTCATGGATGGCCGTCAGGGCTGCGGCATCCAGCAGCTCCATGATCGCTGGTTGCAGTCCCGTGGCGGTGACTGCGCTGCACGCACTCGCGGCGGTGCCGACATCCGTGAAGGTTGCGGCGATGGTGCACACCTCGCCGGGCACGAGTCGCCGCAGCTTCAGGGTCGCACCAACCACGACGCCGAGGATGCCCTCGGAACCGATCACGAGGGATGTGAGGTCGAGCCCTGTGACGCCCTTGACCGTGCGATGGCCGAGGTGCAGGAGTCGCCCGTCGGCGAGGACGATATCTACGCCGAGGACGGCATCCCGCACCACGCCGTACTTGGCGCACAGTAGTCCGCCCGCTCCCGTGGCGATGTTGCCGCCGACTGTGGAGATGTCGCGGCTGGCGGGGTCGGGCGCCCACCAGAGGCCGTACTCGGCAAGCGCGCGGTTCAGGTCCGCGTTCAGGATGCCGGGCTCGACCACGGCGAGCAGGTCGTCGGGCCGTACCTCCACGATGCGATCCATCGCCCGAACCGAGAGGGCGATCTCGCCGGGTCCGGCATTCGCACCGCCCGCGAGCCCCGTGCCGGCACCGCGGGTGACGACGGGTGTCCCCGTGGCCGACGCGATGCGCAGCGTCGCCTGCACGTCTTCGACGTTCCGGGCGCGCACGACCGCGAGAGGACGGCCGGTGCTGGCGTGCCCAGACTTATCGGCTCGGGCGGCCTCGAGAGAGGCATCCGTCGTGTCAAGCGCGTGGCCGAGTTCGGCACGCAGCTGCGCGAGGACCTCTCGGTCGCTCATGCCAGCCGGCGGCGCCCCGCGAGCACGCCGACGGTGACGGCGATGACCCCGAAGATCAGGCCGACCCAGACAAGGCCCACGCTCCACCAGGCGATCGTCGCCGAGACATACACGAGGAGCTCGACCACGGCCCGCAGGAACGGGTGGACGACGATGACGGCCCGGGGCGAAACGAACAGCGCCCACAGCAGGATGGCGACCACCGGCGCGACGATGCCGGCGACGATGTTCCAGGGGAAGGGCCAGGCGGCGAAGCCCCAGAACGCGAGAGTCCCGAACGCGAAGAGTTCGCACAGAACGGCGAGCACGTCGACCGCGCTCAACGCCGGGCGGGTCCCTGCGGGAACGCCGGACGGGGTCGCTGATTCGGGCATGTTTCCAGTCTAGGCCGCGTCAGTTGGGCGCATCTGGTCGCTACCGCGACAAAGGTGGGCGCATCTGGTCGCTTCCGAGCCTGGACGGGACAGTTCGAGCCCATCTTTCCGTTGCCCCAGGCACGGCTGCTGGCGTCAGCGCATGCGGCGGCCATCGAGCCAGACCGCGCGCGGCGCGAGCGCGGCATCCAGCAGCACGGCGTCAGCGGCGAAACCTTCACGCAGGATGCCGAGTCGGTCGTCGACGCCGATCGCCTCCGCCGGCGCACGGGTGAGTGCGTCCACGGCCGAGGGCAGGTCGATGCCGGCCTTGAGGGCAACGCGAAGCGCGGCATCCTGGGTGAGGGTCGACCCCGCGATTGTGCTCGTTCCTGCAACGCGGGCCACCCCGTCGACGACGTCCACCTCCAGCTCGCCGAGCGTGTACCGGCCATCGCGGGCGCCCGCCGCGGCCATCGCGTCGGTGATGAGCGCGATCCGCCCCGGCGCCGCGGCGAACAGGATCCGGATGAGCTCCGGGTCAACGTGCACGCCGTCGGCGATCACCTCGAGCGTCACCCGCGGGTCGGCGGTAGCCGCCCCGACCGGCCCCGGAGCGCGGTGATGCAGGGGAGGCATCGCGTTGAAGGCGTGGGTCAGGATGGTCGCACCGGCTTCGAACGCCGCACGCGTCGCCTCGGCGTCGGCATCCGTGTGACCGACCGCGACAGCGACTCCCGCATCCACGAAGGTGCGGATCGCCTCCGCTGCGCCGGGAAGCTCCGGTGCCAGCGTGACCTGCCGGATCGTCCCCGCGCCGGCTGCCAGTAGCGCCGCGACCGCGTCCGGTGTTGCCTCCCGGAGGACCGCCGGATCGTGCGCGCCGCGGTGACCGGGATCCAGGAACGGCCCCTCGAGGTGGGTGCCGAGGATGCCGGCATCCGTGTGCGTCATCGCTGCGATCCGCGCGGCCTGGGCGGTGAGGTGCTCGAGCGAGCCCGAGACGAGCGAAAGGACTGCGCGGGTCGTGCCGTGTGCCAGATGCAGGGCTCGGGCGGCGCGGATGTCCGACTCATCGCTCTCGTACGAGAACCCGCCGCCGCCGTGGCCGTGGATGTCGACGAACCCCGGCGTGAGGATGGCGCCGGGCCCGGCTACGTCCCTCGCGTCGATGACCGTCGCCGAGGAGGTGCGTGACCGCCAGGTCTCTCCCTCTCCCACCGCGGCTATGGTGCCGCCGCGCATCTCGACCCACGCGTCGGCTGTCTCGGATCCGTCCGAGACGAGCCGGGCGCTGTGGATGATCGTGGCGCTCACGACGTTTCCTCGTCCCGCCACGGGATCTCGGGCGAGCGGCGAAAACGGATGCCGAGCGCACTCCAGAGCACGTCGAGCGCGCCGACCCGCTCGCGGAAAGAGTCCCACGTGCGCAGGGGGTTCAGGTCGCTGGCGGGAGACCAGGCTGCCTCGGCAGCAGCAGCGATCCGCGGGAACATCAGCGTGTCGATGTCGTCGGGACTGCGGACGGTCTCGGTCCACAGCGCGGCCTCGACCCCCAGGATGTCGCTCTCGGCCACCCCGTCGAGCACCGTCCCCGGTTCCCATGCGTAGGCGCGTTCCACGCTCGTGACACCGTTCGCCCAGGTGAGGCCCAGCTCCGAGTCCGCGGCATCCTTCATGTCGAGGTAGACGGCGTCGGCTGGCGACAGGACGATGCGCCCGCCGCGTGTGACGAAGCCCCGTGCTTTGTCGTCCATGCCGTCGGTCGGCGAAACGAATCCCCAGTACTGGCCGACGGTTCCCGGATGCAGGTCGCTCGCTGCACCGGCCTCGTGCCACATCACGGGCACCTTCCCGGCATCCGCAACGATGCGTGACGCGAGGCTCACGAACTCGGCGTAATCGGCGGGATCCGTCCCCAAGGCCTCGTCGCCGCCGACGTGCAGGTACGGGCCGGGGGTCATCGCGGCGAGATCGGTGACGACATCCGTCACGAAGGCCTCTGTCGCCGCGTCGCCGATCCGCAGCGACGAGAAGCCGACGGCGAGGCCTTCGTATGGCTCGCCCGCGACGGGAAGCGTGCTGCCGTATGTCTCGACGACTTCGCGAATGTGGTCGGAGATCACCGGCTCTTCGACCAGGTCGGGGTAGGCGAGGCCGACAGCGTGGGTGTGACCGGGAAGATCGATCTCGGGCACCACTGTCATGTGGCGGGCCGCCGCGTACGCGACGATCCGGGCGTAGTCCTCGGCGGTGTAGAGGCCGCCGGGGTCACCGCCGATGGCGGTTGCGGATGCCAGCCGTGTCAACTCGGGCCGGGAGGGGATCTCGATCCGCCACCCCTGATCATCGGTCAGGTGCAGATGGAGGTGGTTCAGCTTCAGCTGCGCCGCCCGGTCGATCACATCGAGCACCACCTCGACCGGGAAGAAGTGGCGTGCGACATCAAGCATGACGCCGCGGTAAGCGAAGCGCGGCGAGTCAGCGATCTCTACGGCCGGGATGCGCCATCCGTCGTCGGTCCGCGCGATCAGCTGCGTCAGGGTCTGGATGCCGTAGAACAGCCCCGCCTCATCCGACCCGGTCACGGCGACGCCGTCTGCTGAAGTGATCAGCCGGTAGGACTCGGGGGTTTCGGCATCCGTGATGGACAGAGTGATGCCGGGGCCCGCAGCCGTCGGGTCGAGGTCGATCTCGCCGTCGGTTCGCGCAGACGCCAGGTTCGTCAGGATGCCGACGGCTGTCTGATCGCCGGTGACCGCCGTCCGCGCTTGCAGGGTGAATCCCGGTCCTTCGACCGCTGCCGCGTCGCGGGGGAGAGGAACCGGCCACGGGAAGGCGGCGGCGTCACGGGGCTGCGTCCCGGTCATGTAAAGAGTCCTAACAAATAGCGTTGAGTCACTCTACCAACCGCTCGGTCGCGGATCGAGGGCGTAGCGCGATCCGCTATGCTCGGGGTGTCGCGACTGGCGTTGAGGTGGATGACCACCGGGGAGCGACCGACACGGTACTCGACCGCACGCCTGGGTCGAGACGGAACCCCACCCGAAGCCGTCGTCCCCGCCCCGCAGCACAAGGAGCACACGCCATGAGCGACTCGTTCTTCACCGCCCCACTCGCCGAAGTCGATCCCGAGATCGCTCAGGTCCTCGATCGGGAGCTCGCTCGTCAGCAGAGCTACCTCGAGATGATCGCCTCCGAGAACTTCGTTCCCGTTTCGGTGCTGCAGTCGCAGGGCTCGGTGCTCACGAACAAGTACGCCGAGGGCTACCCGGGCAAGCGCTACTACGGCGGTTGCGAAGAGGTCGACGTGGCCGAAGAGCTTGCGATCGCGCGCGCGAAGGACCTGTTCGGTGCCGCGTACGCGAACGTGCAGCCCCACTCGGGCGCGACAGCCAATGCCGCGGTCCTGCACGCCATCGCCCGCCCCGGTGACACGATCTTGGGTCTATCTCTCGATCACGGCGGGCACCTCACGCACGGCATGAAGGCGAACTTCTCTGGGCGTCTGTACGACATCGTCGCCTACGGCGTCGACCCCGAGACGAGCCTGATCGACATGGA
>NZ_DBHD01000168.1:0-3258 GCF_002296025.1 Microbacterium sp. UBA837 | reverse complement strand
CGCTGTCGTGAGCCAGCTGGAGCTGTCGGCGGTGCTGCGCCGCATTGTCGAATCGGCCGTTGAGCTCGTCGGCGCGAAGTACGGTGCCCTCGGTGTGATCGGACCCGACGGGATGCTCGAGGAGTTCATCCACGTCGGGTTGAGCACCGAGACCGCGGAGGCGATCGGCCCGCCCCCGCGTGGCCGCGGCGTGCTCGGAGCCCTCATCCACGATCCTCGCCCGATCCGGCTGGAGCACATCGGCCACGACCCGCGCTCGGTCGGCTTTCCGCGCAACCACCCGAGAATGGACAGCTTCGTCGGGGTTCCCATCCGCATCCGCGGCGAGGTGTTCGGCAACCTGTACCTCACTGAGCACCCCGACGGCGCCTTCAGCGAAGAGGACACCGAGCTGCTCGAGACCCTTGCTGCCACCGCGGGCATCGCCATCGACAACGCGCGCCTGTACGAAGACTCGGTGCGCCGCGAGCGGTGGGCCGCAGCCGCGGCCGAGATGAGCGCAGCCATGTTCTCGGACGAGACCGGCAGGCCGCTGCAGCTTCTGGCCGACAAGGTCCTCCAGCTCACGGATGCCGCCACCGTCGTGGTGATCTCATCGATCAGCGACACCATGATGTGCGTCGAGGTAGCGCGCGGCGAGCACGCCGACGAACTCACCGGCTCCGTTCATGCGCAAGCTGGCACCCTCTCCGGCCGTGTCTTCGACAGTTGGCAGCCGCTGCAGGCCAGCGGCGACACCGTAGAACTCGGGGACGAACTCGTCGCGTGGGGTCCGACGGTGGTTGTGCCGATGCTCGGTGCAGACGGCGCCCCCATGGTCCTCACTGTGGGACGGCCCGTCGGTGCCCCCCGGTTCACCGACAAGGATGTCGACCTCGCCGCGGACCTCGCAGCGCAAGCCACGATCGCCCTCGAGCTCGCGCGAGGCAGGTCCGACCGGCAGGCGCTCGCGCTCATGGACGAGCGCGGCCGCATCGCCCGCGACCTGCACGATCACGTCATCCAGCGCCTGTTCGGCGCCGGGCTCTCGCTCCAAGCTGTCGCTGGCAGGGTCGGTGACGCGTCAGCACGAACTGAACTGCTCGAACAGGTCGATGCGCTGGATGCCGCCATCACCGAGATCCGCACCGTCATTTTCGCCCTGCGCCAACCCCGCGCCTCATCCGGATCGGTCAGGCACCGCATCGTGGATGTCATCAGCGAGGTAGCCCCCTCGTTCTCCGAGTCACCGCGACTCGTCTTCCAGGGACCGCTGGATCTGCGCACGCCCCCGGATGTTGCTGAAGACGTCGTAGCGGTAGTTCGCGAAGGTGTCAGCAACGTTGCCCGCCACGCTCAGGCGACGGAGACCTCGGTGCGAGTCGGCATCGCCGACGAGATGCTCGTCGTCGAAATCCTCGATGACGGAGTCGGCGTGCCAGAGTCGACGACGCGCCGCAGCGGGGTCGGTAATCTTGAGGATCGCGCCGCGCGCTGGAACGGGGAGTTCGCCCTCACCGGACGCGCCGGCGGCGGCACCCGCCTGCGGTGGGCGGTGCCCTTGGCCCAGGGAGAGACCACATGATCCGTGTCTTCGTGCTCGATGACCACGAAATCGTCCGTCGCGGGGTGGTCGACCTGATCGACGCCGAGCGCGACATGGAAGTGATCGGCGAGGCATCCACAGCCCGGCAGGCACTCGGCCGGATCGCGGCCACCATGCCCGATGTCGCGGTCCTCGACATGCGGCTTCCCGACGGCAGCGGCATCGACGTCTGCCGCGAGATCCGCTCCCAGTACCCGAGCGTCACATGCCTCATCCTCACCGCGTACGACGATGACGAAGCCGCCTACTCGGCGGTGCTGGCAGGCGCTGCCGGCTACGTCCTGAAAGACATCAAGGCCAATGGACTGCTTGACGGCATCCGTGCTGTCGCAGCCGGCAAGAACCTGCTCTCGTCGGCTGCCGCGACGCGGGTGCGCGAGCAGGCACGCGAGACTCGCTCGAGCACGCCCGGTGTCGACCTGACCGAGCGCGAGCGTCAGGTGCTCGAACTCATCGCCGAGGGTCTCACCAACCGCCAGATCGGGGAGCGCCTCGACCTCATGGAAAAGACGGTCAAGAACTACGTGACTGGGCTGCTGCGAAAGCTCGGCATGGAGCGGCGCACTCAGGCAGCCGTCTACGCCACCTCGCTTCGCTCGCAGTAGCCACGCGTCGCCATCCGCGCATCGCGAGCCGAAAACAGTGAGGCCGTCGCAGCGCCCGGTGACGAGTCGGGCGCCGCGACGGCATGCGCGGGGGAGGCTCGCAGATCGACGGCGGGCCCGCTGCACCAGGTTTGGGTTATCCGCCGGATACCTCTCCCCACGTGCGTCGCCGAACATCGTCCAGCGACGAAACCTGTCATCCTCGGCGGGGCTTCGGACGACTTTTGTGGTCTGACATCAGAGTGCCGCACCGAACACCTCAGTCCATAGGGTCTTTGGTCCCGCTCCCGTGGGCCGTGTCAGATTCCCGCGACGGATGCCGAGACACCTCTGGGCCGCCCCCTTCATTCGGTCCGGTCGCTGTGCGAGTCGTCGGTTTCCGATTGATGGGTGCATTGCCGAGCGTAGTCGACGGGTGCGAGGTAGCCGAGCGATGAATGCCGGCGGTCGTGGTTGTATTCGGTCTTCCAGCCGCCGATCACGACCTGGGCGTGGAGCAGCGAGTAGAAGCTGTTGATGTTCAGGCACTCGTCGCGGAGCCTGCTGTTGAACGACTCGACGTACCCGTTGTGCCAGGGCGAGCCGGGCGGGATGTAGAACAGGCCGGTGCGGGTGCCGGCCCAGTCGGCCATCGCGTCGCTGATGAACTCCGGGCCGTTGTCTGATCTGAGCGCCGCGGGCGCGCCGCGGACGGCGACGAGGTCCTCGAGGTGGGCGGTGAGCCGGTCCGCGGTGATCGACCGCTCGACAAGCCCTCCGATGCACTCACGGGTGTGCTCGTCGACGATGGAGCAGATCTTGATCGGACGGCCCTGCTCGTCCGCGTCGAACTGGAAGTCCACCGCCCACACGAGGTTCGGTGCGACCGCTGCCGGGGCGTCGACGGTCGAAGACCCAACGCGTTTGCGGCGACGCCGCTGCGGGACGCGCAGCCCTTCCTCGCGCCAGAGCCGCTGGATCTTCTTGTGGTTCACGACCCACCCCTCGCCGCGAGCGTCGTGGTAGGCCCTGCGGTATCCCCACCGCGGATGCTTCTTCGCATACGCCCGCAGCCAGTCCCGCAACGCC
>NZ_DBHD01000171.1:3773-13400 GCF_002296025.1 Microbacterium sp. UBA837 | reverse complement strand
CCTGGACGAGCGGATCGCCCGTGCGGGTGCACTCGCGGCGCAGCATCCGGGCAGTTTCACCTACCTCTACGTTCCCGAGCTCGACGGCATCGGCCACCGCGCCGGCTGGGAGTCCGGGGCGTGGACGGAGGGCCTCGAACGCGTGGATGCCTCCCTTCGCGACCTCGTGCGTGCAGCGCCGCAGGCCGGCGTGCTCATCACCGCCGATCACGGAATGATCGATGTCCCAGCGAGCCGTCACGTGCTCCTGGACGACGGCGATCCACGGCTCGAGGGCGTCGCCGATATAGCGGGCGAACCGCGGATGCTGCATCTGTATACGGAGCCTCAAGCGGCTGACGCGGTGGCGGGCGTGTGGCGAGCCGCCGATGCCGACCGCGCCTGGGTGATGACCCGTGACGAAGCCATTGCCGCCGGGGTGTTCGGGAGCGTGCGCCCGACCGTCGCTGATCGGATCGGTGATGTCCTTGTCGCCGCACGAGCCCGGGTCGCCTACTACGACAACCGTCTCGACGACCGGTCACCGCAGCGCATGGTGGGGCAGCACGGATCGCTCACGCTCGAGGAGTCAGTCGTCCCTCTGCTACGAGCTGGCGCATACGCAGTTTGACGGCGTTGGGCCCGGGGTCGGGCTACTCGTCAGAGCGAGCGCCGAAAACGATCTCGTCCCACGTCGGTAGGGACGAGCGACCGCGCCTGCGGGATGACGACAGCTGTGTGGCTTCCAGATCCGCCGGCTCCTCGTCGGCCGCCGCTGCAGGGGGAGTGGTGGTCTCGTCGTATCCGGGCTCGAGCGCATCGAACAGCGCAACCGGCGAACGTTCTGCCTCATCGGTCGAAGGCTCCGGAGCGGATTCGCGCTGGCCGCGACGACGGCGCAGCGCTTCGAGCAGATCCGCTGTCTCCGGAGAGGTCGTCACGACAGGGTCGGCGGCGCGCTTGGTCGCCGCCTCACGGACCGCGGCGCTTGCGCGTTCCGGGGTGCGCTCAGCGGGGCGCTCCGCGTCGCGTGCCTGATCATCGTCTCGCCGAGGGCCGAACGCGCCGGAGTCGAACCGTGAGTCATCCTTCGACGGCGACGGATCAAGGGCACGCAGCCGCGGGATGAGACCGTCGGGGAGTGCTCCTTGCCTCGACAGCTGCGTTGCATCGGTGTTCAACGGCGACAGCGTCGTACGTCGCGGGTCAAAGCCCCAGCGCGCATCGCGGTCGACATCACCGGTGCGGAACTCGAGCTTGATCACCCAGCCCGTCGCATCCTTCCAGCTCGTCCACCGCTCCGCGGTGGCACCCGCTTCAGCGAGCTTCGCGCGCACCGCCGCACCGAACGTGGACTCGCCGTCGGGTTCCAGCTCTGCAGAAACGAGCACCGGGACTGCCAGCGCCTGGCTGAGGACGTGCTCTCGTTCGGCCAGCACGGGACCTTCGTACCGGCGCACATCCTCGACACGAGCCCCGAGAAGCTCCGCGACCTCTTCTGCGCTGAGGCCGGCGCGGATCTGCGTCTGGATGTCTCGAGGGCTCGGGCGAGCAGCAGATGCGTCGGACTCGCGTGCCCGGCGGGCCCGGCGGACCTCGAATGCCAGTGCATCATCGAGGGCGAGCGTGAACCTGTCGCCCGACTCTGTTGCGAGGATCAGCTGATCGTCTTCCGTCGCGATGACTTTGAGCTGTTCCATCCCACGCTCCTCCCGTGCCTCTTCGGCGTGTCGGCCCCATGCTGGCACACCGTTCGCCTGCGTCAGGGAATATCCATCGCGCGCCGCCCGTTTCGTCCACGTCGGCACACGGAGTGAGCATTTGCTAAATCCCGATCCGTCGTGCAAACTATCGCCGCCCATAGCGGCCCCGCAGCACCACACCACAGCATCACGCAACGGAAGTAGAGAATGGCCACCGACTACGACGCACCCCGCAAGAGCGACGACGACAGCGAGTCCATCGAGGCGCTCAAGGAGCGGGTCCCCGACAAGATGTCGGGTTCGGTCGACGTCGACGACTCCGACAACCCGTCTGGCTTCGAGCTGCCGGGGGCCGACCTCTCCGACCTCGAGCTTGACGTGGTGGTGCTCCCGCCGCAGCAGGACGAATTCACCTGCGCCAGCTGCTTCCTGGTGAAGCACCGCTCGCAGGTGGACCACGAGGAAGCAGTTGGCATCATCTGCAAGGAGTGCGCAGCCTGATCAGCGGGCGAACCGCCTAGCGCGACGCCTGCGCGCGCCGAATCGCCGCAGCGAGCCTGTCCGGTGTCCGACTCGAGATGACCCAGGCCCGTGCCGGGTCGTCCGAGTCGACGACAGGGACGACCACGAGCCCGTCGATCCCGCCGCGAATGACGTGCCATGCCGTCGCATCCAGTCCCGGGCCGCGCGCGAAGCGCGCATCCTCACCAGTGAGGGCGACGGGTTCGCCGAGGTAGCTGGCCTCGATCCAGGCGCGGCCGGCGAAGACGCGTCCCTCGCTGACGCGAACGACCGGGCTGACCCAGACCAGCAGCGCAATTGCGGCGACCCCGATCACGGCACCGACAGCCAGTGCGACGGTGGTGTCGATCGGCACCAGGACCAGCGCCGCCATCGGCGCCACCACCGCAGCAGACACGACCACCCACAGCGACGGACCCAGCCGTTCGCGGTAGTCGGCTGAGGTCTGGACTCTCGTCGTCGCCATCGTGTTCTGCATTACCCTCGTTGCGTGACCCCATCCGTGGACATCCCCATTATCGCCGCCCACCCGCCGACATACAGCCACCCGGGCGACGCCGGCGCGGATCTGGTCGCCGCTGAGGCCGTGCGCCTCGAGCCGGGGGAGCGCGCCCTCGTGGGAACCGGTGTTCGCATCGCACTCCCGGATGGATACGCGGCCTTCGTCGTTCCCCGAAGCGGGCTTGCCGCCAAGCACGGCATCACGGTTGTGAACTCGCCGGGCACGGTGGACGCCGGATACCGCGGCGAGATCAAGGTGTGCCTTCTGAACACCGACGCCCGCGAGTCCTACGAGATCGCGGTGGGGGACCGTATCGCGCAGATGATCATCATGCCGGTGACCATCGCGCGTTTCCTGCCCGTCGAGGAGTTGCCCGACAGCGTCCGCGGCGACGGCGGATTCGGATCGACCGGCTACGTCGGGGGTAGCGTTGACGGCATGGGACGGAGCGCAGCACGATGACGGAGCAGATCGACGACGGTTCACCCGACGCCTCGACTGACGGACCCGAGAAGGACGCCAAGTCCGCTCCCGCGGACCGGGAGCAGTCGGGCCCGTTCGATGAGGCCGAAGCGCGGGCCGTGCGTCCGTACATCGACCTCGGCGCGATCAAGATCCTGCCGCGTGAGGGCCTGAATCTGCGCCTCGAGGTGGAGGAGCAGACCAAGCGCATCGTCGCTGTCGGCCTTGACTACGCTGGTTCTACTCTGCAGGTCCAGGCTTTTGCAGCGCCTCGATCGACCGGTCTGTGGAACGAGACCCGAGACCAGATTCGCGCGCAGATCCGCCAACAGGGCGGTCGCGTCGAAGAGCGCCAGGGCCCGCTCGGGCCAGAGCTCCTCGCGGAAGTGCCGGTTGTGGCCGGAACCGATCCGTCGGCAGGTAAGCGCATCGCGCGCTTCATCGGTGTGGACGGACCCCGGTGGTTCCTGCGTGGCGTCGTCGGCGGCGCCGCGGCCACCGATGTGGAGGCTGCAGCACAGATCGAGGATCTGTTCCGCTCGATCGTCGTGGTGCGCGGGACCACCCCGATGCCCCCCCGAGACCTGATCCCGCTTCGAATGCCCGCAACGCCGGGTACCGCGTGAGCACTCCACGCTCGGGCGCCGATGACTCGGCGCACCCCGAAGAGTCAGGGCCTTCCCCGGCAGGCGGAGAGCAGCCGCGGGTCTCGGATGCCGTGAGCGCCGCTCTCGGTGAGGCTGCTCGGCGCGCGGGGCTCGACCCCGCTCAGGACGTCACGACTGGGCGTGCAGTCTGGGCTGCGATCGGCGGCTGGCGCGGCATCCTCGAATCGGTCCTCCCAAGCCTTGCCTTCCTCGTGCTTTATACGCTCACGAGCGAACTTGTGCTGTCGCTCGCAGTGTCGGTGGGGCTCGCACTGGTTTTCACCGTCGCGCGTCTCATTGCGCGCTCGTCGCTGAACGCCGCGCTGGGGGGCTTGATCGCCGCAGCCGCTGCAGCAGCGCTTGCCCTCTGGACGGGAAGGGCGGAGGACAACTTCGTCCTCGGTTTCGTCACGAACGCCGTCTACGGATCGGCATTTCTGGTGTCAGCGGTAGTGGGATGGTCGCTGATCGGGCTCGCCGTGGGATTCCTCATGGGCGAGGGAACGGCCTGGCGCCGCGATCCGCGCAAGCGCCGGGTCTTCTTCTGGTTGTCGATCGCATGGGCCGCGCTCTTCGCTGCGCGCCTGATCGTCCAGCTCCCGCTCTACTTCGCGGGAGACGTGACGGCGCTCGGGACGACCAAGCTGCTGATGGGCATCCCGCTATTCGCGCCCCTCATCGCCGTGACCTGGCTGGTGGTTCGGGCTCTGTATCCGCGCCGCGCCGAGTGATACCATTTATCTTGACGTCAAGATACTTTTCGGCTTCAGACCCAGTAAGGCTCGCCTTGCTGGCAGGGTCCGAAGCTGACGAACAAGATGGGGAGCGACCGGCTTCCCGCCTCCGCCGACGAAGGAGCACACATGTCCACCGTTGACAGCTTCGGTGCCAAGAGCACACTGACAGTCGGGGAGACCGACTACGAAATCTTCCGGATCGACTCCGTCGCCGGCTACGAGAAGCTTCCCTTCAGCTTGAAGGTGTTGCTGGAGAACCTGCTTCGCACCGAGGACGGTGCGAACGTCACCAAGGAGCAGATCCAGGCGCTCGGTTCGTGGAACCCTGACGCCGAGCCCGACACCGAGATCCAGTTCACCCCGGCACGCGTCGTGATGCAGGACTTCACCGGTGTTCCCTGCATCGTCGATCTCGCGACGATGCGCGAGGCCGTGACCGACCTCGGTGGGGATCCCGCCAAGATCAACCCGCTTTCGCCCGCCGAGATGGTGATCGACCACTCGGTGATCGCTGACCTCTTCGGAACGCCCAACGCACTCGAGCGCAATGTCGAGATCGAGTACGAGCGCAACGGCGAGCGTTACCAGTTCCTGCGGTGGGGCCAGACCGCCTTCGACGACTTCAAGGTCGTTCCCCCCGGCACCGGCATCGTGCACCAGGTGAACATCGAGCACCTCGCGAAGGTCGTGTACGACCGTGAGGTCGGCGGTGTGCTCCGCGCCTACCCCGACACGTGCGTCGGTACCGACTCGCACACCACCATGGTCAACGGTCTCGGCGTGCTCGGTTGGGGAGTGGGCGGCATCGAGGCCGAGGCTGCCATGCTCGGTCAGCCGGTCTCCATGCTCATCCCGCGAGTCGTGGGCTTCAAGCTCACCGGCTCGATCCCGGCGGGCGTGACCGCCACGGATGTCGTGCTCACGATCACCGACATGCTCCGCAAGCACGGCGTGGTCGGCAAGTTCGTCGAGTTCTATGGCGAAGGTGTGGCATCCGTTCCCCTGGCCAACCGCGCGACCATCGGCAATATGAGCCCCGAGTTCGGTTCGACCGCTGCCATGTTCCCGATCGACGATGTCACGCTCGACTACCTGCGCCTGACGGGCCGCGACGAGCAGACGGTGGCACTGGTCGAGGCGTACGCCAAGCTGCAGGCGATGTGGCACGACCCGGCGCGGGAACTCGTCTTCAGCGAGTACATGGAGCTCGATCTCGGAACTGTCGTTCCCTCGATCGCCGGACCGAAGCGCCCGCAGGATCGCATTCTGCTTTCCGAGGCGAAGGCGCAGTTCGAGAAGGACATCCTGAACTACGCCGCGCCGACGTCGTCTGATTCCATCGTCGACCTCGAATCGCAGGGCTCGTTCCCGGCATCCGACCCGGGCGGGGAGCCCGGTGACGAGGACGGCCACGTTCACAATGTCCTGATTTCTTCGGGCGGCCCGGCTGCCGCATCCAAGCCCGTGAAGGTGACCACTCCCGAGGGTCAGAGCTACCTGCTCGACAACGGCGCGGTCACGCTCGCCGCGATCACCTCGTGCACCAACACCTCGAACCCGTCGGTGATGCTTGCGGCAGGTCTGCTGGCGAAGAAGGCCGTCGACAAGGGCCTCAAGCGCAAGCCGTGGGTCAAGACGACCCTGGGCCCGGGCTCGAAGGTTGTCACCGACTACTACGAGTCATCGGGCCTCGACAAGGCGCTGGAGGGTCTCGGCTTCTACACGGTCGGCTACGGCTGCACGATCTGCATCGGCAACTCCGGTCCGCTCATCGACGAGGTGTCGGCAGCGATCAATGACCACGACCTTGCAGTGACCGCGGTGCTCTCGGGCAACCGCAACTTCGAGGGTCGGATCAGCCCGGATGTCAAGATGAACTATCTGGCATCGCCGCCTCTCGTGGTGGCCTACGCCCTGGCCGGCTCGATGAACTTCGACTTCGAGACCGACCCGCTCGGCCAGGACCAGGATGGGAACGACGTGTTCCTCAAGGACATCTGGCCCTCGACCGACGAGGTCCAGGAGGTCATCGACTCGTCGATCTCGCGTGAGCAGTTCATCAAGCAGTACGCGACAGTGTTCGACGGTGACGAGCGGTGGCGCAGTCTTCCCACCCCGGATGCCGCGCAGTTCGAATGGGACCCGAACTCCACCTACGTTCGCAAGGCCCCGTACTTCGACGGCATGACGATGGAGCTCACCCCCGTAAGCGACATTCGCGGAGCACGCGTGATGGCTACCCTCGGTGACTCGGTGACGACCGACCACATCAGCCCCGCCGGAAACATCAAGGCGGGAACCCCCGCCGCCCAGTATCTGGCAGAGCACGGCGTCGCGCAGAAGGACTTCAACTCCTACGGCTCGCGCCGCGGAAACCACGAAGTCATGATCCGCGGCACGTTCGCCAACATCCGGCTGAAGAACGAACTTGTCGCTGCCGTCAACGACGGTCAGGTCGTCGAGGGCGGATACACGCGCGACTTCACGCAGGAGGGCGGCCCGCAGTCCTACATCTACGACGCGAGCATGAACTACCAGGAGCGCGGTATTCCGCTGGTGGTCTTCGGCGGCAAGGAGTACGGCTCCGGTTCATCGCGCGACTGGGCTGCCAAGGGAACGAACCTGCTGGGCGTGAAGGCCGTCATCACCGAGAGCTTCGAGCGTATCCACCGCTCGAACCTCATCGGGATGGGTGTCGTGCCGCTGCAGTTCCCCGCCGGGGAGAGCTGGAAGTCTCTCGGCCTGGACGGCACCGAGGTCATCAGCATCACCGGCCTCGAGCAGCTCAACGAAGGCGTGACACCCAAGACGGTGCGGGTGACCGCCGAGCCGAGCGAGTTCTCGCCGGAGGGCAAGCAGACCATCGAGTTCGACGCGATCGTTCGCATCGACACCCCGGGAGAGGCTGACTACTACCGTAACGGCGGCATCCTCCAGTACGTGCTGCGCTCGCTCGTCTGAGGTTCATCACGGCGCTGTCGACGTTCATCGCTGGGCGGGATCGAAACACGAGTGTGCTCGATCCCGCCCAGCGGTGCCTCGATAGACTTGCCAGATCGCATCCCAGCTGGGATGCGACCCGACGGGAGGAGTGAGATGGCTCTGCTGCCCACGATCCGCTCACCACGGGATCTGGACGCGCTCACGACGGATCAGCTGGGCGAACTCGCAGAAGAGGTGCGCGCGTTTCTCGTCGAGAACGTCGCCCGTACGGGAGGCCACCTCGGGCCGAACCTCGGAGTGGTTGAGCTGACCATCGCGCTCCATCGGGTGTTCTCGTCACCCGATGACCCGATCATCTTCGACACCGGGCACCAGTCGTATGTCCACAAACTCCTCACGGGGCGTCAGGATTTCTCACAGCTGCGCAGCCGTGATGGGCTCGCCGGCTACCCTCAGCGCTCGGAAAGTGAACACGACGTCGTCGAGTCGTCGCACGCCTCCAGCTCCCTGAGCTGGGCTGACGGAATTTCGCGGGCTTTCGCGCGAACAGGTCGTCGAGATCGGCACGTGGTGGCCGTTGTCGGTGATGGCTCGCTGACGGGCGGCATGACCTGGGAAGCGCTCAACAACATCTCGGACGACAACGATCGCAATCTGGTCATCGTCGTCAACGACAACGGACGCTCGTACGCACCGACGATCGGCGGCATGGCGCGCTATCTGAATCGTGTACGTACGGCATCCAGCTACGAGACGCTGCGTAAACGCTCCGACCGGATATCCAGCCGACTCGGGCCTGCAGCTCGCGCCTTCTACCGGGGGGTGCGCGGCGGAACGCGGGGATTCCTTTCCCGATTCACCAATAACGAGGCGTTGTACTCCAACCTCGATATCAAGTACCTCGGCCCGATCGACGGCCACGACCTGCCGATGCTGCTCGAAACACTCGAGCTCGCGAAGGAGCACGGGGCGCCTGTCATCGTGCACGCGATCACCGAGAAGGGTCGCGGTTACGAACCAGCCCTTCGCGACGTCGCGGACCAGTTCCATGCTGTGGGCAAGATCGACCCCGTTTCGGGTGAGCCGGTCGGTGGGTCGGGCGCATCGGCCTGGACCGATGTCTTCGCCCAGGAGCTCGTGGAGGTGGGAACCGAGCGCGAAGACGTGATCGCCATCACCGCTGCGATGCTGCGCCCCACCGGTCTGCAACCGTTCGCAGAGCGCTTCCCGCAGCGGGTCTACGACGTCGGCATCGCTGAACAGCACGCCGTTGCGTCAGCCGCGGGTCTCGCCTTCGGGGGCCTGCATCCGGTCGTGGCGATCTACGCCACCTTCATGAACCGTGCGTTCGACCAGGTCATGATGGATGTCGCTCTGCACCGCGCGGGCGTCACCTTCGTTCTCGATCGCGCCGGTGTCACCGGGCCCGACGGTCCGAGCCACCACGGCGTGTGGGACCTTGCCATGCTCCAACTCGTCCCGAACATCCGGATCGCTGCCCCGCGGGACGCGGAGCGCCTGCGCGAAGAGTTCCGCGAGGCTGTCGCGGTGTCTGATGCACCCACGGTCGTGCGCTTCCCGAAGGGGTCAGTGCTTCCCGACCTTCCCGCCGTAGAACGTCTCGAGGATGGCGTCGATATCCTTACAAGGGGAGGCGCGGAGGACGTTCTGCTGGTGGGCATCGGCCCCATGGCGCACGTCGCCATGGATGTGGCATCCCGCCTGCGCGCCCAAGGGATCGGCGCGACGGTCATCGACCCGCGCTGGGTGATCCCCGTACAGCGTTCTGTCATCGACCTCGCCGCCGCGCACCGGCTCGTGATCACGATCGAAGACGGCATCCGTGTCGGCGGGATCGGGACGCGCGTGCGCCAGGTCCTGCGCGAGGCGGGCGTCGATACCGCCGTTGATGAGCTCGGCCTTCCGGATGAGTTCATCGCCCATGCAAGCCGTGAGCAGATCCTCGAGGATGCGGGGCTGGTCGCCAGCAAGATCGCTCAGGATGTGGTCGCTCAAGTTCTCGGCACCAGAATTCCGATCGCGCGCCGCGCTGAAAACAGCTCCGATTTCGTCGCCGAGTTCGCCCAGCGCCGCGACTGACGTAACAACGGCAAACGAGGAGGGGCCCGGCT
>NZ_DBHD01000171.1:0-3443 GCF_002296025.1 Microbacterium sp. UBA837 | reverse complement strand
AGCCGGGCCCCTCCTCGTTTGCCGCCAGGTCAGACGGCGGCGATTCCTCGGATCGGAGGTTCGTGGAAGGTACCCCCGAACACGCGCTGAGATGCGCCCTCGCGATCAAGGTACGGCGATGCGCCCCCGTCGATGAAGGGCCAGCCGGCGCCGAGGATCAGGCAGAGATCGATGTCTTCAACCTCGGGTACGACGCCCTCATCGAGCATGATGCGGATCTCCTGCGCCAACCCGTCCTGGACGCGGCGGAGAATCTCGTCTTCGCCTGCCGGGGCGGTACCCACGGCCGGCTTGAGGATCTTCTCGGCAGGCTTCGTCCAACCGGTGACCTTGCCGTTCTTGTCCTTCTCCACGACCTGGGGCAGCTCCGCCAACTCGTGGAAGTTCTCGTTGGCGTAGAAGCGTTCGGGGAAAGCGGAAGCCATGGTGTCCTGCACATGCGCAGCGACCTTCCAGCCGACGAGGTCGATGAGCTGGAAGGGACTCATCGGTAGCCCCAGAGGGCTGAAGGCCTTCTCGACCGTGAGCAGCGGCGTGCCCTCGTACACGGCCCGAGCAGCCTCGCCCATGACCTTCGCGAGGAGGCGATTGACGACGAAGCCCGGGGCATCGGCCGTCAAGACGGCGTTCTTGCCCAGACCCTTGGCCACAACGAAGGCAGTCGACAGCGCCGCCTCGTCGGTGGTGGGGGTCTTCACGATTTCGATCAGCGGCATCACCGCCACCGGGTTGAAGAAGTGGAATCCCACGAGCCGCTCCGGGTGCTCGAGCTTCGCTCCGATCTCTTCGACCGACAGCGACGACGTGTTTGTCGCGAGGATCGCGTCTTCGGCGATGATCTTCTCGATCTCGCCGAACACCTGCTGCTTGACCCCGACCTCCTCGAAAACCGCCTCGATCACGAAGTCGCAGTCGGCGTACTCGTTCTTGTCGGTGGTGCCGTGGATGAGCGCACGAAGGCGATTCGCACCATCCCCGTCGAGTCGTCCCTTCTGCTCGAGCTTGCCGATCTCTTCGTGGATGTAGGCGAGTCCCTTGTCGACGCGCGCCTGATCAAGGTCGGTGATCAGGACGGGAACCTGGAGTTTGCGCACGAACAGCAGCGCGAACTGGCTGGCCATGAGTCCTGCCCCGATGATCCCGACCTTCTGCACCTTCTTTGCCAGTGCCTTGTCGGGCGCACCGACGGGGCGTTTAGCGCGCTTCTGAACGAGGTCGAACGCATACATGGATGCCGCGAACTGATCACCGGTGATGAGATCGGTCAGCGCCTCATCTTCGCGGGCGAAGCCCTCTGCTTTCGTGCCGCCCTTGGCCTTATCAAGCAGATCGAGTGCGACATAAGGGGAGCGGGGCACCGTGCCGATGCGGCTCTCCAGCATCCCGCGCGCCATCTTGATGGCGATCGGCCACTTGGTGAGACGCTCGATCTTGCCCGGCTCGTTCTTGCGTTCGACCTTGACGGAGCCGGTCAGGACGCCATCTGCCCACCGCAGCGAGTCCTCGAGGTAGTTGGCCGCGGGGAAGATCGCATCCGTGATGCCGAGGTCATAGGCCTGCTGGGGCTTGAGCACCCGGTTCTGCTTCAGCGGGTTGGACACGACGACTTCGAGCGCGTTCTCAATGCCGATGAGGTTCGGGAGGAGGTATGCCCCGCCCCACCCCGGGATGATGCCCAGGAACACCTCGGGGAGCGCGATAGCGGCCGCTGAAGCATCCACCGTGCGATACGTGGAGTTCAATGCGATCTCGAGCCCGCCGCCGAGCGCGAGGCCGTTCACGAATGCGAAGCTCGGGACCCCGAGGCTCGAGAGCTTCCCCAGAACCTGATGGCCCCGCTGCGCAATGAGCTTTGCGATCTCGGCCGAAGGAACCCGCGAGACATCACTCAGGTCGGCGCCAGCCGCAAGAATGTACTGCTTGCCCGTGATAGCGACAGCGTGGATCTCACCGGCCGCAGCGCGCGCCGTGAGGGTGTCGAGAGTCGCGCCGAGCTCCTTGAGCGTTGCCGGTCCGAGTGTGTTGGGCCGGGTGTGATCGCGTCCGTTGTCCAGGGTGATGAGCGCGAGCGTCTTGCCGGAGGCCAGACGCACGTCAGTCACGAACGAGTGCGTGATGACCTCACCGTCGGCGAGGGCATCGAGCGGCGAGAAGTCGATCTCGTCGTAGTTGGTCATGGCGGCGAACTCCTACTTCTTCTTCTTGCCGTCGTAGTGCGGGTTTTCCCAGACGACCGAACCGCCCTGCCCGAGACCCACGCACATGGCGGTCAAGCCGTACCGGACGTCGGGGCGCTCGGCGAACTGCGCCGCAAGCTGAATCATCAGGCGCACGCCGGATGCCGCGAGGGGGTGGCCGAGGGCAATGGCGCCGCCCCACTGGTTTACGCGAGGGTCGTCATCCGCCACTCCGAAGTGATCGAGCAGCGACAGCACCTGCACAGCGAAGGCCTCATTGAGTTCGAACAGTCCGATGTCATCGATCGTGAGACCGGCCTTCTGAAGCGCCTTCTCGGTCGAGGGGATCGGCCCGATGCCCATGATTTCAGGCTGCACTCCCGCGAAGGCGAAAGACACCAGTCGCATCTTGGGTGCAAGGCCGAACTGCTTGACCGCGTCGCCGCTGGCCAGCAGTCCCATCGTCGCGCCATCTGTGAGCGGTGATGAGGTGCCCGCGGTAACGCGCCCGTGCGGGCGGAAGGGGGTCTTCAGTGCTGCGAGACCTTCCATCGTCGTCTCGGGACGTCGGCCCTCATCCTCGGTGGCGAGCCCCCAGGCGCCGTCAGCGTTCTTGATCGCCACGGAGACGAGATCCGGCTGGATCTTTCCGGAGTCGTATGCTGCCTGCGCCTTCAGCTGGCTCTGCATGCCGAACCGATCCGCGCGCTCCTTGGTGAGCTGCGGGAAACGGTCATGGAGGCGTTCGGCCGTGACGCCCATGTTCAATGCGCCGGGGTCCACCATCTTCTCCGCGACGAAGCGCGGGTTAGGGTCAGCGTTGGAGCCGATCGGATGACGCCCCATGTGCTCCACACCGCCTGCGAGCGCGAGGTCGTACATGCCGAAACCGATCGAGCCAGCCATCGTGGTGACGCTCGTCATCGCGCCCGCGCACATCCGGTCAATTGCGAACCCCGGAACGGTCATCGGCAATCCGGCGAGGATCGCCGCAGACCTACCGAGCGTCAGTCCTTGATCGCCGGTCTGTGACGTCGCAGCGATCGCCACATCGTCGATGCGCTCTTTCGGTACGTCAGGATTGCGCTCCATCAGCCCGATGATCGCCTTGACCGCCAGGTCGTCAGCCCGGGTGTTCCAGTACATGCCCTTCTCGCCCGCGCGCCCGAACGGGGTGCGCATACCGTCGACGAAGAAGACGTCCGACATTTCGGCCACTCTGCCTCCAAGGATTGGGAATGACGCCAGCCTAGGAAGGCGTCAAAA
>NZ_DBHD01000176.1:9778-10037 GCF_002296025.1 Microbacterium sp. UBA837 | reverse complement strand
AGGCGTCGGTCCGATCCCGATCGAACGGGCCCGGGAGCTCGCCGGTGCCGCGTCGGGGTGGATGCGGGTACTGACCCACCCCGAAACCGGGGCCGTCATCAGTGTCGGGCGCACGAAGTACCGGCCACCACCGGAGCTGGCGAAGCTCGTGAAGTGGCGGGCTGACCGGTGCATGGGACCGGGATGCGGGAAACCGGCGTCGCAGTGCCAGATCGACCATTCGGTCGCGTGGGCAGACGGCGGGGAAACATCGGTGACG
>NZ_DBHD01000176.1:0-9365 GCF_002296025.1 Microbacterium sp. UBA837 | reverse complement strand
ATGGGTATCCCCACACGGGCGCCGGTACATCGTGAAGCCCGAACGACACCTCCCCACCTTCTACCCCAACGCAGCCTGAACCTGGCCCGCTGGCCGCAGGTGCGTAATACCGGGGGGGCATGAGCGCGACGGAATCAGCACGCGGCAGCGACGTGACCCGCCAGATCCTGGTGATCGCGGCCTTCGTCTTCATGATCATCGGCGACGCCGTCGGCCTCGGAGCCTTCGGCGGCACGCCGATTCAGGATGCGCAGGGCGGGTCCTTCTCGCCGGACACGTCCTACCTCACGCCGGCTACCGAGGCCTTCGCCATCTGGACGCCGATTTATCTCGGCCTCGCGATCTACGTCATCTGGCAGGCGCTCCCGTCGCAGCGCGCCCGTGATCGTCAGCGCAGCCTTGGCTGGCTCATCGCCCTCCCGATGGTGCTCAACGGGCTCTGGCTCGTCACCGTGCAGTTCCTCTCGGTCTGGGCGACCGTGGTCTGCATCATCCTGCTCCTCGCAGCGCTCGTCATCACCTACCTTCGAGCGGTCCGCACCCGGGAGCCGGCCGATGGCTGGCTCGACGGCATCCTGATCGACGTCGTCACCGGCCTGCACCTCGGCTGGGTGGCCCTTGCTACCGTCGCGAACATCGCCGCGGCGCTCACGGCGACCGTCCCCGCCGACTGGGAGAGCGCGGCATCCGTCGTCGGAGTCATCGTGCTCATTGTCGTTGCCGCTGTCGCGCTCGGCATATCGGCGTCGGGCGGGTGGCGTATCGCTCCCGTCCTGTCGATCGCGTGGGGGCTCGGATGGCTCGCCGTCGCCCGTCTGCTCGGTGACCTCGTCGACGTCCCGATCGGGATCACGGCGATCATCGTCGCGGTGATCGTGATCATCGTCCCGGTTGTCGGCAGGCTCATGCGTGAGCGCACACTCGCCGACTGACACGCCGGAACCTCGTCGCCCCGTGCGCGAAACAGCGACCTGGCACACTGAACCACATGACTAGCGGCGTCGGGCGTGTATCGGTTCTGAGCATCGGCGAGGTGCGGCTGCGGCGGCACAACATCGTCGGCAATGGCACCCCCATGCTGTGGTGGACCTTCACGTCGCGGCGATGGACGGATCCGTTGCCGGTCAATGTCGTTCTCGTTGAACACGAACAGGGCTGGGTTCTCTGGGACACCGGGCAAGCGCCAGCGTCAGCCGACACGCCGCGCGAGTACTTTCCGGGCGGTTTCGTCGGCGCGGTCTACGCGCGGCAGGTTGATTCGACCCTGACACCCGGCCAGGGACTGGGTGAGCAGCTCGAGCTCGCCGGCGTGCCGATCGAGCGACTTACCCTCGCCGCAGTGTCCCACTTGCACTATGACCACGCAGGAAACGTCGGTGAGCTCGCCGCGGCCGGCATCCCGGTGCTCGTCAGCGAACAGGAGCATGCCGTGCTCACGGGCAAGTCCCCACACATGCACGGCGTCTTGGCCGAGCACTTGCTCGATGCGGCTGTTCAGTGGCGGCCCGTCACGTTCGCACCGTCCGAGGATGCAGCGCTCGTCGACTTCGCCGGCGCGTACGACATCTTCGGCGACGGCGCACTGACGCTCCTGCCGACCCCGGGTCACACCGCCGGGTCGATGAGCCTGCTCGTCCGCCGCAGCAACGGACGAAACGCGCTCCTGCTCGTGGGCGATGCAACCTACGATCCGAGCCTCATCGAGAAGGCGGTCGTTCCGGACGTGGGCGACAGAAAGCAGCAACGCGAGACACTGCGGCAGTTCGCAGCTTTGCGCGAGCGGCTACCGGGCCTTCAGGTGATCGCCGGTCACGATCCCCGGGCGGCCGAACTCGTCGCCTGACAGCACGCGCACCGTCACCGAAGCATCGCGCGCAGCTCCGACTCCACGGATGCCGGACGCGACGGGTCGATCGTCGTGCCGTGCTCGTAGGCCTCCACGATCCGCGGATCCACGTAGCTGCTGCGAGCGATCGCCGGGGTGTTGCCGAGGACGAACGCGGCGTCTCGCATCGCCGCGGCGACCATGCGCGCCCGCCGCGACGGCGACTCCACCGGTCCCGCTTTCGCAAGGCTCAGCGCCGCAGCCGCGGTGCCGTGCAGGGTCCGGAAGTCCTTGGCGGTGAAGTCGCCGCCCGTGCGTCGGCGGATGTCGGCATTGATTTCCTCGGGGTGCAGCGGGTGCACCTCGCCGTCGCCGTCGCGCCAGGCCAGCAATCGTGCCCGCCCGCCGCGGCGTTTCAGGGCTCGCACCACCGCAGCGAGGTCGGGGTCGGTCAGCTCCGATTCCCATGGCTGACCGCTCTTGCCCGGAAACCGCAGCTCGACGCGCTCACCGTCGTGCACGCTCGCGTGGGCGCACAGCAGCGTGCACAGGCCATAGCTGCCGTGCACGTCCGCGTAGCGTTCTGACCCGACCCGCAGGCTCCCGGTGTCGAGCATCCGGAACGCCGTCGCCAGGACGCGGGAGCGCCCGAGCCCGTCGGATCGCAGATCGAGCGTCACCGTGCGCCGGGCCCCCGGTAGCGTCTCGGCGAGGTCCAGCATCCGTTCGAACTTGACTCGATCCTGACGCTCGCGCCACACCTGGTGATACAGATACTGGCGCCTGCCGGCGTCGTCGACGCCTGTTGCCTGGATGTGCCCGTGGGGATGCGGTGAGATCCAAACGTCGTTCCACGCGGGTGGAATCGCGAGGTCCGAGATCCGCTCGCGGGTGGCCTCGTCGGTGATCGCCGCACCCGATTCGTCGAGGTAGGCGAACCCCCGTCCGCGACGCACGCGCCGCAACCCGGGTTCTGTGGTGCGACTGCGACGGAGGCGGGGCATGCGTTCACGCTACGCCGCCGCGATGGGGGCGAGGGCGGTTCGGTGATTCTGACCGCGGCGCGGATGCTGTCAACCCCCTCAGCGACTCGTGTCGGCATCCGTATCGTCGCCGTCGACCGATCGCCGATCCGGCGACCGGCAGCACGGTGACCATGAAGGAGACCGTCATGACAAGCACGATGACCGCAGACATCGAGGTGGACGCACCGATCCGCGCCGTCTACGACCAGTGGACGCAGTTCGAGGAGTTCCCCGAGTTCATGGGATCAGTGAACTCCATCACCCAGACCACCGACGACCTCACACACTGGTCGGTCAGCATCGGCGGTGTCGAGCGCGAGTTCGACGCCGAGATCGTCGACCAGGTTCCCGACGACCACATCGAGTGGGCGAGCACGGGGGAGCGGGTTCACACCGGACGCGTCGCGTTCACACCTGTGAGCGATGACCGCACCCGCGTTGAATTGCGCATGGAGTGGGAGCCCGAGACCTTCATCGAGAAGGCGGGCGCCGGACTCAACCTCGATGAGGCAGCAGCACGCATGGACCTGGAGCGCTTCAAGTCGTTCATCGAAGACCGCGGCCGCGAGACCGGCGGCTGGCGCGGCGAAGTCCACAACTGACGACACCACCGAAGCTCCCCGCACGCCCAGTAGGGTGCGGGGAGCTTCGGCGTTTCACTCAGCGACCCCGACGAACCGCCGCACGGCGCGCGTTCACGATCCCGTACGCCAGCGTGCCGATGATCGCGAGCAGGAACACCGCTGACGCGATCACGTTGGCCTGCGGCGGGATGCCGCGCTGAGCCGCAACGTAGATGTAGACCGGGAAGGTCTGCACCGAGCCGGACGTGAAGTACGTGATGATGAAGTCGTCGAAGCTGAGGCTGAACGACAGCAGCGCCGCAGCGATGATGCCCGGCAGCAGCAGCGGGAACGTGATGCGCCAGAACACCTGGCGCGGCGAGCCGTAGAGGTCTCGTCCGGCCTCTTCGATCGAGGGGTCGAGCGAGAGGGCTCGGGCCCGCACCGTCACCACGACGAAGCTCAGGCAGAACATCGTGTGGGCCAGGATGATCGTGCCGAGGCCTTTCGCGACGCCCATCGTCAGGAACTGGGCGGCAAGACCGGCGCCGATGACGACCTCGGGGGTTGCCATGGGCAGGAACAGCAGCAGGCTGATCGATCCGCGGGCCTTGAACTGGTAGCGCACCAGTGCCAGGGCGATCATCGTGCCGAGGGTCGTGGCGATGATCGTGGCGACAAAGCCGACGAGGATGCTGTTGCCGAACGCCACACACACTTCGGGCTGTTCGCAAACGGTGAGCCAGTTCTCGATCGTGAACCCGTTCCAGGTGATGTTGGTGCGGGTCGTCTCGTTGAACGAGAACAGGAACGTGTAAGCGATCGGGATGAGCAGCACCACGAACGCGGCGATGACGTAGATGCCGAGGATTCGGGACCGCACGGTCCATTGCGTTTTCACAGGAGGTCATCCGTTCCCGTGCGCCGCACGTAGCTGCCGACGATGATGAGGATGACGGCCATCAGCAGGATGCTGAGGGCTGCCGCCTGTGGGTAATTCACTGTGATGAGGAACTTCGACTGGATGACGTTTCCGATCATCGTCGTCGACGGGCTTCCGAGGAACGCCTGGCTGGCGTTCACATAGTCACCGGATGCCGGGATGAAAGTGAGCAGCGTCCCCGACACGACGCCCGGGAGCGAGAGCGGGAACGTGACCCGCCAGAACGTCTGCCCCGGCGTGGCGTACAGGTCGGAGCTCGCCTCGAGCAGGCGCGTATCGAGCCGGTCAAGCGAAGCGAACAGCGGTAGCGTCATGAACGGGATGAAGTTGTAGGTCAGACCGAAGACGACGGCGAATCCCGTGCCCGTGATGTGATCTTGCGGCCCGAAGAGCCCGATCGTCTGCAGGAACCCGACGACGGGTCCCTCGTCGGCGAACAGCGCCTTCCACGCCAAGGTCCGCAGCAGGAACGAGATGAAGAACGGCGCGATCACCAGCACCAGCAGCAGGTTCCGGATGAGCGGCCTGTCGCGCAGGACCACACCGATGAAGTACGCGATCGGATAGCTGATCAGCAACGCGAAGAGGGTGGCCAGCAGCGCGTACCAGAACGAGCGGAGGAACTGGGGCCAGTACTCCGCGATCACGTCGACGTAGTTCTGCCAGTTGAAGGCGTAGTAGAACGCGCCGTACTGCGACGTGTCGTTCACGCCGAACGAGGTCATCAGCAGCGACACGAACGGGACGACGAAAAACAGCGCGAGGTAGGCGAGCCCCGGCAGCAGCAGCGCGAACGCCACCCAGCTGGCGCGACGCTGCGGCGACGCCTTCTTCGTATCGGCGACAGCCAGCGCCGACATCGCCATGGCTAGGAGTCCTCGCTGTCGGCGATGGCCTCGGCTGCCCCCGCCTGGGCGTCGGCATCCAGCCCGAAGGTGTGCTCGGGTCGCCACCGCACCCAGACTTCGCTTCCGACCGAGAAGACCGAGCCGAACACCATGTTCTGCTCGAACACCCCGACGGGTCCGATGCCCGGCATCTCGACGGTGTATTGCGTGCTCACACCGGTGAACGAGAGGTCGGTGATGCGACCGGGGCCGAGGACGTTGTCGTCGGTGGTGGGCGCTTCGGCAGCGAGCATGAGTTTCTCGGGGCGAACACCGACGGTGATCTCGCCGGATGTCGAGACGGCGCGATCGATCGGCATCCGGAGTGTGCCCCCGGCCGCCGTGCGAGCCACGAGGGTGCCGCCGACCGCCGATTCGACGGTCGCTGCGATCAGGTTCGACTGACCGAGGAAGCTCGCGACGAACCCGGTGCGCGGGAGTTCGTACAGTTCCTGCGGCGCACCCATCTGCTCGATGCGCCCGTGGTTCATGACGGCCACGGTGTCGGCCATGGTCATGGCCTCTTCCTGGTCGTGCGTGACGTGCAGGAACGTGATCCCAACCTCGTCCTGAATCGTCTTCAGTTCGGACTGCATCTGGCGACGCAGCTTCAGGTCGAGGGCGCCGAGGGGCTCATCCAGCAGCAGCAGCGCCGGTCGGTTGACGACGGCTCGCGCGAGCGCGACACGCTGCTGCTGACCACCCGACAGCTGCGAGGGCTTGCGCCCCGCGACGTGGTCGAGCTCGACGAGCTTGAGGGCGTCGAGAGCGCGGCTGGAAGCATCCGTGACCTTGCGCCGACGCAGCCCGAACTCGACGTTCTCTTGCACCGTCATGTGGGGGAAGAGCGCGTAGCTCTGGAAGACCGTGTTCACCGGCCGCTTGTGCGGCGGCACGGATGTCACGTCTTTGCCGCCGATCGAGATCGAACCCGCGGTGGGTCGCTCGAGCCCCGCGACGATGCGCAGGGTCGTCGTCTTGCCGCAGCCCGACGGGCCGAGCAGGGCGAAGAACGAACCCGCCGGAATCACCAGGTCCAGATCGTGCAGAGCGGTGAAGCCCGGGAAGGTCTTGCGGATGCCGCGAAGCTCGAGGTCAGCGCCGGCCTCGGGTGTCGATGTGCTCATGCCCGGTCAGGCGCCGAGTCCGACGGCTTCGAACTCGGCGTTGTACTTCTCCTGCTCCTGGTTGCTGAGCGCCCGGAAGATGTACGCGTTCGCGAGCGTCGCCTCGTCAGGGAAGATGAGCTGGTTATCGACCATCTCGGGGTCGATGTCGGCCATCGCTTCCTGCGCTCCGACGACCGGGGTGATGTAGTTCACCCAGGCGGCGACCTCGGCGGCGACCTCGGGCTGGTAGTAGTAGTCGATCAACGTTTCGACGTTGGTCTTCTGCTGCGAACCGATCGGGATCATGAAGTTGTCGCTCCAGAGCGTCCCGCCCGAGTCGGGGAGGGCGAACCCGAACTTGTCGTAGCCGACCTCCGCGTTGATCGCGGTGATGTCGCCCGACCACACGATCGCGGCGAGTGTGTCTTCGTTGATGAGGTCGTCGGCGTAGGAGTTGCCCTTGATGTTGCGGATCTGGCCGTCCGAGACCTGCTGCGCGAAAACGTCGATCGCGTTCTGGAACTCGGTGTCGCCCCACGAGTCCGACGAGATGTCGACGCCCTGGCTGAGCATGATGAGGCCGATGGTGTCGCGCATCTCGCTGAGCACGCCGACGCGACCCTTCAGGTCGGGGTTCCACAGGTCTTCGACGGATGCCAGGCCGTTGGGGAGCTTCTCGGTGTTCCATGCGAGACCCGCAAAGCCTGACTGCCAGGGCACCGAGTTGGCGCGGCCGGGGTCGAAGCTCGGGTTCATCAGGCTCGGGTTGAGGTTCGCGTAGACGTTGGGCATCTTCGCCTTGTCGAAAGCCTGCGTGTAGCCGGACGCGATCCAGATGTTCGCCATCCAGTCGGTGAGGCAGACCGTATCGGCGCCGATGCCCTGGCCGAGCGCCAGCTGGTCGCGGACCTTCGCGAAGTAGGTGTTGTTGTCGTCGATCGCAACGTCGTAGTTGACGGTGATGCCGGTCTGGTCCTCGAACGCCTGCAGCGTCGGGTGGTTGCCGTCGTCATCCTCGTCGAGGTAGAACGACCAGTTCGCCCAGGTGAGGGTCTTCACGCTCGACGAGAGGTCCTCGGGGGCGGTCAGCGCTGAGCCGCCCGTGGAGTCCGAACCGCCGACGCGGCCGGTGCAGGCTGCGAGGAATCCCATGAGCGAGAGGGCACCGGCGCCGGCGAGCACGCCGCGACGGGAGATCTGCGCTGCGCGGGCCTGCGAAATCAGCGCTCGGATCATCGGATCGGAGGGGAGTGGACGGTCGGGCATAGTCGGTCACCTCAATCAGCTGAATGCGTGCTGTGCACGGATTGTCAGTGATCGTGTCACGACATCACCCGAGGCGGCAAGCGCAATCCGCAGTCCGAAACAAACTTGATACAGGAATCTGTCGTTTCAAGTAACGCGCGCGACGGTTTCACGTGCGAAAGCTGCGGATTCCGACGTGGCCGGAATCCGCAGCTTTCGAATCCGCTACAGCAGGCTTGCGGCGCGCGTGAGAACGTCGCGCAGGATCTGCTCGAGCTCGTCGAACTCTGAAGGTCCGATCGTGAGCGGCGGCGCGAGCTGGATGACGGGGTCGCCGCGGTCATCGGCGCGGCAGTACAGGCCAGCGTCATAGAGTGCGCCCGAGAGGAATCCGCGCAGGAGCCGCTCGGACTCGTCGTCGTTGAACGTCTCGCGCGTCGCCTTGTCTTTCACGAGCTCGATGCCGAAGAAGTAGCCGTCACCGCGCACGTCCCCGACGATCGGCAGGTCCAGCAGTTTCTCCAGCGACGCCCGGAACAGGGGTGAGTTCTCGCGGACGCGCTCGTTCAGGCCCTCCTCGTCGAAGATCGCGAGGTTCTCCAGCGCGACAGCTGCCGAGACCGGATGCCCGCCGAAGGTGTAACCGTGCAGGAACGAGGTGTGGCCGTGGCGGAACGGCTCGTAGATCCGGTCCGAGATCACGGTTGCGCCCAGCGGCGAGTAGCCGCTGGTGAGGCCCTTGGCCGAGGTGATGATGTCGGGCACGTAGTCGTACGCATTGCAGGCGAAGGTGTGGCCGATGCGGCCGTACGCGCAGATGACCTCATCCGAGACCAGCAGCACGTCGTGGCGGTCGCAGATCTCGCGGACGCGCTGGAAGTAGCCGGGGGGAGGGGGGAAGCATCCGCCCGAGTTCTGCACCGGCTCGAGGAAGACCGCGGCAACCGTCTCGGGGCCTTCGAACAGGATCATCTCTTCGATGCGGTCAGCAGCCCAACGCCCGAAAGCCTCGAGGCGGTCGCCCTCGCCGTCCCAGACGAACCCGGCCTCTTCGGCGCGGTAGGCGTTGGTGTTCGGCACCCGGAAAGCGCCGGGGACGAGGGGCTCGAACGGAGCCTTCATGACCGGGATGCCGGTGATCGCCAGGGCCCCCTGCGGGGTGCCGTGGTAGGCGATCGAGCGCGAGATGACCTTGTGCTTGAGGGGCTGGCCCTGCAGCTTCCAGAACTGCTTAGCCAGCTTGAAGGCTGTCTCGACGGCCTCGCCGCCGCCGGTCGTGAAGAACACGCGGTTCAGGTCGCCGGGTGCCTCGTCGGCCAGGCGGTCGGCCAGCTCGATCGCCGACGGGTGCGCGTACGACCACAGCGGGAAGAACGCGAGCTCTTCGGCCTGCTTCGCAGCAGCCTGAGCGAGCCGCTTGCGGCCGTGGCCCGCGTTGACGACGAACAGGCCGGAGAGGCCGTCGAAGTAGCGCTTGCCGCGGTCATCCCAGATGTGGTGGCCTTCGCCGCGCACGATGACGGGCACCCCGGAGCTGTCGAGCACCGACTGGCGGGTGAAGTGCATCCACAGGTGGTCTTGGGCCTTCTTCTGCAGATCGGCGGGGGAGTTCATGACGGGTCCTTTCGGGGCGCGGTAGCGGCGGCGCGGGGTGCGATCACTGCGTGCCCCAGTCGTAGAGCTGTTTCACGAGGCGGAGGTAGACAAAAGACTCGGTGGCGACGACGCCGTCGATGGCGCGGACGCGCTTGTTGAGCAGATCGATGAG
>NZ_DBHD01000084.1:0-3301 GCF_002296025.1 Microbacterium sp. UBA837 | reverse complement strand
GGCTGGCGGTCGAGCACCATGAGCGCGGTCACGAGCTTCGTGATGCTCGCTAGCGGCGCCGCATCCGTCGTCGAGGTCAGCGTGCCCTCGGGAGACGTCGACTCGAACCCGTCGACGGCGACTGCAGCCGAACCCTCGGCGGGCCAGGCAGGAGCCGCAGCGGATGCCGTGAGCGGCGCCACATCGACGGACTGCGCCGTCGGCATCACCGCTGTCAACGGCCAGAGCAGGGTTACCGCGGCGTATGCCGCGACGACAGCGAGCACGATGAGCGTCGGACCGATGACGGTTCCGCGCAGCAGCGAGCGGCGCGGCATCCCGTCCAGGAGGTCGCCCTGGTCCGGGTCGTCGTGCATCCGGCGCGCGGCAGGTGCGCTAGCAGGGCGAGCCCACTGCAGTGCTGCAGTGTCGGCGCGCTCCACCGCTCCCCCCGCGGCCGCACTCGAAGCCTGGTCGGCGTCGGTCGGGTCGGGGGCGGTCGGCGCCTCCGTGTCAGTCATCCCGCCCAGATTATCCGTACCTGGCGCGTATACTCGGCACCACGAACCACGGGAGTCCGGTGTGCCGGGCTGAGAGGAAGCGAATCCACGCTTCGACCGTCGAACCTGATCTGGGTCATGCCAGCGCAGGAAGGAGAACAATGTCTGTTTCGTCGTCCACCCCCACAGCGACCACGCGCCGGTTCCGTTGGCGGATCGTCGACATCGTCGTCGCCAGCGTCATCGGTGTGGCATCCGGCCTGATCTTCCTGGCCTGGAACGTCGGTTACGTCGGCCCGAGCGCGCTGCTCGAGCCGCTGCTGCCGGGCCTGCAGGGTCTGCTTGACGGACCGTGGCTGTTCGCCGGAGTCCTGGGCGCTCTCGTCATCCGCAAGCCGGGTGCCGCGATCTACACCGAGCTGCTCGCTGCCGTCGTCTCGGCGCTGGTCGGCAATCAGTGGGGCGGGTTCCTGACGCTCGAGGCCGGCTTCGTGCAGGGGCTCGGCGCCGAGATCATCTTCCTGATCTTCGCTTACCGCGTCTGGACGCTTCCGGTCGCCATCCTCGCCGGAGCCGGCGCCGCGCTGGCCGGCGGCATCAACAATCTGATCCTCTGGTACGCGGGAGCCGACGTGACCTTCACGATCGTCTACCTGATCAGCACTGTCATCTCGGGTGCGGTGATCGCGGGTCTGCTCTCGTGGTTGTTGGTGCGGGCGCTTGCCGCGACGGGCGCACTCGATGCCTTCCCTGCCGGGCGTGAAGTCCGGCAGCGCGTCTGACGTGACGGCGCAGTCTTCTCGGACTTCTCCGGCCAGCCCTCGTCCCGTTGCTGTCAGGATCGACGGCTGGGGCTGGCGGCACGGCAGTCGGCGGGCATGGGCATTGCGCGACATCGATCTGCAGATCGGCGCCGGCGAGAGGGTGCTGCTGCTGGGAGCATCGGGGTCGGGCAAGTCCACACTCGTGAGGGCGATGGCCGGAGTGCTCGGCGGCGACGAGGGCGAGAGCGAGGGATCGATTCTTCTCGACGGCTCCCCGCCGAGTGCGGCGCGCGGCAGCACGGGCCTCGTGCTGCAGGACCCCGATTCCCAGGTCGTGCTAGCGCGGGTCGGCGATGAGGTCGCGTTCGGTTGCGAGAACCTCGGCGTCCCCCGCGAAGAGATCTGGTCGCGCGTGCGCGAGGCCCTCGACCTGGTGGGACTTGACGTGCCGCTGGATCACTCGACGACCGCTCTGTCGGGAGGGCAGAAGCAGCGGCTGGCGCTCGCCGCCATCGTCGCGATGCGGCCAGGCCTCATCATCCTTGACGAACCGACGGCCAATCTCGACCCCGACGGCGTCGAGCAGGTGCGGGATGCCGTCGCCCGCGTCGTCGACCAAACGGGAGCCACCCTCGTTGTCGTCGAGCATCGGATAGCGGCCTGGGAGTCGCTGGTCGATCGGGTCGTGGTCCTCGAGGCTGGCGTCGTCGTCGCCGACGGCTCGCCGGACGCGGTGCTGCGCGACCGAGGCGCCGATCTCGCCGCGGCCGGCGTCTGGGTCCCCGGCCATCGCCCGGCGTGGCCCCCGCGCGCCCTACACGCTCGGGGTTCGGTGCTGGTGTCGGCCCACGATCTGGTCGTCGCTCGGGTGCCGGGTCGGCCGGTTGCCGAGGTCCCGCGGCTCGACATCGTCGAAGCGGGTGTGACGGCGATCACCGGACCCAACGGTGCCGGCAAGTCCACGCTCGGGCTGACCCTTGCCGGGCTGATCGCACCCGCCGCGGGGTCTGTCGTGGCCTCCGCGGCGCTTGCCGCGGGAGAGCGTGGGCATCCCCACCAGTGGCCCTCGCGAGCACTGCTCACCCGCCTTGGCATGGTGTTCCAAGATCCCGAGCATCAGTTGCTCGCACGAACGGTGCGCGGCGAGCTCGAGGTCGGTCCACGAGCGCTGGGTCTCGTGGAGTCCGAAATCGCGGCACGCGTCGATGAGCTGCTGCACCGGTTGCGGCTGGACAGGCTCGCCGATGCCAACCCTTACACGCTCTCGGGAGGCGAGAAGCGCAGGCTCACGGTCGCCGCGGCTCTCGCGACTCGACCCCGGGTCCTCATTCTCGACGAACCCACCTTCGGGCAGGACGCGCGCACCTGGGCCGAACTCGTCGCCCTCCTTGGCCGGGTGCGCGATGAGGGGTCGGCGGTCGTGACGATCACGCACGATCTCGACGTCGTCGAGGCACTGGGCGCCGACAGTTTCGTGCTCGGCGGGTCGTCGTGATCGACATCCAGACTGTCGCGCCCTCACGGGTGGCGCGACTGAATCCGGTCGCGAAGCTGCTGGCGATCGTCGTGCTGACGATTCCGCTGGTGCTGACCCTGGATGCGGTGTCGGCCGGGGTCGCGCTGGCGATTGAACTCGCTCTGTTCCCTTTCGCTGGCCTCGGCTGGAGTCGTTTCTGGCGGCGCACGTGGATCGTGTGGCTGCTTGCGCCGCTCACCGGCGTAACGATCGCGCTGTACGGCCAGGCGAGTGGAGTGATCTTCCTGGAGTGGTTCGTGGTGCGGGTCAGCGAGGGTTCGCTCTCTCTGGCGCTTGCCACGATGCTTCGGGTGCTCGCGATAGCGCTGCCGTCGGTCGTTCTGTTCGCCACCGTTGACCCGACCGATCTTGCCGACGGGCTCGCGCAGGTGCTTCGCCTACCGGCCCGCTTCGTTCTCGGGGGGCTCGCGGGCCTGCGGATGGTCGGACTCTTCGTCGACGACTGGCGTGCCCTCGAGCTCGCGCGTCGGTCGCGCGGCGTCGCCGACCGCGGCCGCATCCGTCGGTTCCTCGGAATGGCT
>NZ_DBHD01000195.1:0-11385 GCF_002296025.1 Microbacterium sp. UBA837 | reverse complement strand
GGCGTGCTGCAGTTCGGCACCGAGGTCGTGAGTTCGGCCGACGGCACGATCGCCGGCCTCTTGGGTGCCTCCCCGGGTGCCTCGACTGCCGTGGCGATCATGCTGGGCATCCTGAAGTCGAGTTTCCCCGACCGCATCGGCGAGTGGGAGGGGACGCTGCGCGACCTCATCCCGAGCTACGGCGGGCACCTCAACAGCAACCCGGATGCCGCGCAGCAGACCCTTGCCGAGACCGCGAACGTCCTCGCGCTGAAGGCGTAATGCTCGCCTATCCGTCGAGCTGAGATTCGATCGTGGCGAAGCTGTACTTCCGGTACGGAGCGATGAACTCCGGAAAGTCCACCGCCCTGCTGCAGGCGGCGTACAACTACGAGGAGCGCGGTCAGCACGTGCTGCTGGCCAAACCCGCGATCGACACGAAGGAAGCCGATCACATCTCGAGTCGGCTCGGTGTGACGCGCCCCGTGGACTTCCTCATCCCTCCCGTCGCTGACCTGCGTGAGCTGTTCGCGCACCACCGGGAACAGTTGGTTCGCCGCGAGAACGAAGCGCTCGTTCCCGAAGCCGAAGGCCGTCGCACGGATGTCGCATGTCTCCTCATCGACGAGGCGCAGTTCCTCACACCCGAGCAGGTCGACGATCTGCTCCGGATCGTCGTGCTCGATGGTGTACCGGTGCTCGCGTACGGCATCCGCACTGACTTTCGCACCCACGCGTTCCCGGGATCGCGACGGCTTCTTGAGCTCGCCCACTCGCTCGAAGAGCTCAAGACGATCTGTCGGTGCGGCCGTAAGGCGATCTTCAACGCCCGTCTGGTCGGCGGGAGGTTCGTCTTCGACGGTGATCAGGTCGCGATCGACGAGCTCTCGACAGACCGGGTCACGTACGAGTCGATGTGCGCCGAGTGCTACCTGCGCGAGTCCGGCGGGCGCATCGACGGACGCTGAGCCCCTCCGTCCGCGGCGGCCTCAGGCGTTGGCTTCGGCAGGCCGCTGACGCGGCGGCAGCGGTACCAGCATCGATGTCGTCCGCTGGTACTGCGTGTATTCCGGGTACTTGGATGCCGAGATCGACTCGGTGAACACTGTGGAGCCGATAAACAGGACGGTCAGCAGTGCCGCGCCGATGATCGTCCAGTTGAAGGCGCCGCCCCAGAGTCCCGCGCCGGCGGTGACGGCCGCTGTGGCGCCGAGCGCGTAGAACGCCCACCACTGCGCCTGCTCGAAGAAGAAGTTCGGATGCCGGCTGTAGCGCCACAGTCCGGTCGTGAGGAATCCGGGCTCGAGCGTCCCGCCCGCGGCCTGCTTGGCCTTGTGGAAGTCCCACTGCTGCTGATCGGCGATGAACTCGCCGGCGAGGAACAGCACGAACAGTGCGGCGAAGGCGGCATCCCATCCGGTGAAGGGCGTCGGATTCTGCCACGCGATGAGGGCGGGGAGGGAGATCAGCACGAGCAGCGCGTTCTGGTACAGCACGATGAAGAACACGTTGAAGAGTTGGAACTGCGCGGGCGACATCCGGGCCCGCAGGATCGCCCACCGGTAGTCCTCCATCCCGGTGTAGCCGCCCTTGCGGGCGAAGTTGAACGTCAAGCGTGCACCCCAGGCGGTGACGAGGACCGCCATGACCACCAGACGCGTCGCATCCTCGCCGGCCACGAGTGCGGCGACCGCGAACACCCACACGTAGACTGCGGGCACGATCGACCACAGCCGGTCGACCCACGAGGTGTCTTTCGTGATGATCGAGGCGACCCAGCAGAACAGTGAGACAGCGGCGGCGATGCCGATGACGACAAGGAGGGGATCCATGCCCCCACGCTAGCGTCGGCGCAGGGGTTTTGCGTGGTCATCGCGCGTGCGCGTTTGGTGGTGGTCAGACCACTGGGTAGCCTGAGGCAGACGAAGGAGTGCCTGTGACGGATGCCCCGGCCAAGGCCTGGCGGATCGTGCTGGATCGGATCGAGAGCGATCTGATGAGTGGAGAACTCGGTCCCGGCGACCGCCTGCCGCCCGAGCGCGAGTTGGCGACGACCCTCGGTGTCGGCAGATCGAGTGTTCGCGAGGCGCTGCGGGTGCTCGAGGTGATGGGGCTGATCCGCACCGGGACGGGTTCAGGCCCGACTGCCGGTGCGATCATCATCGGCACGCCGTCCGGCGGCATGTCGGCGCTGCTGCGGCTGCAGCTGGCGGCGCAGAGTTTCGCAGTCGAGGATGTCGTCCAGACCCGTATTGCGCTCGAATCGGCTGTCGTTGCCGACCTCGCGTCCGCAGAGTCGCCCGTGCTCGTCGACGTTCAGCGGGTGCTGGCCGCGATGGATGACGAGTCGCTGAGCCCCGAAGAGTTCGTCGCCCTTGATGCCCAACTGCATCTTGCGCTGGCCGAAGCTGCAGGCAACGGCGTCACGGTGGCGATGATGGGAGGCCTCCGTGACGCGATTGAGGGATATGTGGCGCGGGGCATCCGTCGAATCGCCGACTGGGACGGCGCTGCTTCCCGCCTGCGCCACGAGCACCACCGGATCGTCGAGCTCATCGGCGAGGGCCAGGCCGAAGCTGCGCGTGCCGCAGTAACCGACCACATCCGCGGCTACTACGCGACGGTTACCGCTCCGACGGAGTAGGCAGCGTCGGGATGAGCGCCTCGAGGAACTCGGCGGTGTCTTCCCAGCCCTCGACAGCCTGGCAGGTGACGCCCATGGCGAGCACGGGGTAGTCGTTGCCGTCCGGGTCGAGACGGTCACCGACGAAGAGCATGTCGTCGAGCGCGATGCCGGTCTGATCGGCGAGCTGACGCATCCCGTAGGCCTTATCGATTCCGCGCGCGGTGATATCGACGGATGTCGATCCGCCCGAGCGCACCTCGAGGTCTGGCACGCGAGCGGCAACTGCTTCGCGGAGCCGGTTCTTCTTTTCACCCGTCGGATCCCAGGCCATTTTCGCGTCGACAGGGGCCTGCTGCCCGAGGGCGGAGAACGTGATCTGCGAGCCGCGGTCTTCGAGGATCTCGCCCCAGGTCTCGGACTCCCACAGCCCCAGACGCTTGGCCTCCTCCTCGACGGCGGTGATGGCGCGCTGCTTCTCATCGTCGGCGAGCGAGTGGGCGTAGATCGTGTCGATACCGTCAGTGCTCAGCCGGTAGTACTGCGTGCCGCAGGTGGGGAGCAGGTGCAGCCGAGCGAGCGTGTCAGCTGAGGCCTCGGGAAGACGGTCGACGACCTGCATCGTGAACTGCGCGAGCTGCCCACCCGAGATGATCGCGACCTCGACGCGTGCGGCGAGAGCGACGAGCAGATCGCCCATGCGCGGATCGATCGCGCTCTTCGAGGGAGCGAGAGTGTCATCCAGATCGAACGCAACCAGGCGGGGAGGGGTGGCCATCAGGATCCTTCCGGGAGGGGGCGACGACACCGTCAGGTCTTGATTGTTGTGATCTTGCTCGATGGTCGGGGTGCGCCCCAGGGCCACTCCACACGCCGCGTTGCGTCGTGCGGAGCCTCGGGCGCTGGGGCCCGTTAGTCACCGCGATCATTGTCTTGCGGGAGCCGACTTCTGGTCGGCTCCCGCAAGACAATGCGTCGGGGTGACAGGATTTGAACCTGCGGCCTCGTCGTCCCGAACGACGCGCGCTACCAAGCTGCGCCACACCCCGTGGCAACCGTTCGAGTCTACCCGATCAGCGCTCGCCGCCCGAACCGCCGTCGGCTTCGACCGCCGTGAGAGTGATCAGCGAGACCTCCGGCCGGCAGGCGAAGCGCACCGGCGCGTAGATCGAATGACCGACGCCGGCGCTCACGTTCAGCGGCACCGAGCGTCCCTCCTTGCGCCACGTGCTGAGGCCCCGCGCTTGGTCGAGCGGGATATCGCAGTTGGCCACCAGGGCACCGAATCCGGGCATCCGTACCTGGCCGCCATGGGTGTGTCCGGCGAAAATCATGTCGGCGCCGAGCCCCGTGAAGGAATCGAGCACGCGGCGATAAGGAGCGTGGCTGACGCCGATCGTGAGGTCGGGTGATTGCGCCTTCAGGTCGGCCACGAGCGGCGGGAGGACCTCGAGGCGGTCCCAGTGCCGGTGGGCATCGCTGACACCGAACGCTGCGATGGTGCGTCCGGCCACGGGGAAGGCCGCAGCAGCGTTGTTCAGCTCGTGCCAACCGAGATCGTTCTGCAGGTAGTCGTCGAGTGCGCCGACGTCGAGCCGCTCGGGCCTGGGCACAGACTTCGACGGCCCAGAGAAGTACAACAAGGGGTTTCGGGGGAGTGGGGCGTCGTGATCGTTCGATCCGTGCACGTAGGCCCCCGGGATGCCACGCAGTGGGTCGAGCGCGGCACGGACGCCGGTGATTCCCTCAGCGTGCCCGAGGTTGTCTCCGGTGTTCACGACGAGGTCGGGGCGAAGTTCGTCGGCAAGTCCTGCAAGCCACCGCTGCTTGCGACGCTGCCACGGCGCCATATGGATGTCGGAGAGGTGCAGGACCCGGAGCGGAGCGGAGCCTGCAGGCAAGACGCGCACCTCATGGCGTCGAACCGTGTAGAGGTAGCGCTCGATTCCCATGCCCCAGACGGCGGTGCCGACGCCGACCGCCCCCACGACCCCGAGGGTCGTGAGGGCGGTGCGTCCGAGCGGAGAACTCACGGGGTGGGGGCCGGGGTGGGCCCGGGCGCCGTACAGTTCACGTTGATGTTCACGGTGGAGCCGCGCCCGACCATCGTTCCCGCGCCGGGACTCGTGCCTGTCACGGTTGCCGTCGCCGCGGGGTTGTTACACGTGCCGCCGGTGACGTTCAGGCCCGCACCCTGCAGGGTGTTTCGCGCCTGATCAACCGAACCGCTGACTGCGGGGACGGTCACACCCTGTCCGTTGCTGGGATAGATCGTGACGACCGTGCCTCCCGCAACCTTGCCGCCGCCGGGATCCTGCTGGGCGACAATTCCCGCACCCTCGGTCGAGTTGACCGCGTCGCCGACGATGACTTCGAATCCGGCATCCTCGAGCGTCTTGGTCGCTGCCTCAACGCTCTGGCCGACCACGTTCGGCAGGTCATAGAGGACGGTCTTGGTGAGGTTCGGGTCGGGCGCGGGGAATCCGTCCCCCCCGTATAGCGCGTTTGCCGCCCGCAGGATGGGCTTTGCAACCGAGTGGCGAGTGTAGAGGTGGTTCCACGGCCAGCGGCTCACGTCCGCGTCACCGACAGAGTTGCCGACCCAGACGGCGGTCGTAACATTCGTGCTCGACCCGACCAGCCACGTCTGCTTCGCCTCGTGCGTACCGGTCTTGCCGAGGATGGGCGTACCGTCATACGGATTGGACGCCCGACCCGAACCGTTCGTCATAACACCCTGAAGCGCGTACGCGGCGGTCGCGGCGACGTTCGGTTCCAAAACCTGGGTGCAGGACGCTTCCGGCAGGGCTATCTCGTTGCCGTTGGCGTAGGTGATGCGATCGATGGCCTTGGGTGTGCAGTGCACGCCGTTGTTCGCGATCGTCGCGTAGGCCGATGCGACGTCGATCGGTGCGATGTTGTGAGGACCGAGGACGGCGAACGGCACCCGCACCTGCACGGGCTCACCGTTGCCGAGGGTCACTCCCATCTTCGCCACGGTGTTCTCGATGCCGCAGAGGTCGAGTTTTGACGCCATCGCAAGGAAGCCGGTGTTGAGCGAGTCGGCGGTGAAGCGCATCGGCGTGCCTACGTAGCCGGAACTCTTCGCGAAGTTGTTGATGAGCGTCGTGTTGTTCGTAATGTCGCCGTAGCAGCTGTTGCGGAATGTCTTGAATACCTGGACGTTTCCGTTGAGAACCTCGTTCACGGAATGGCCCTCTTGTAGCCACTGGAGCAGGGTGAAGACCTTGAAGGTCGACCCACCCTCGAATCCATTCGAGTTGCCGTACTTCTGGTTGCCGGCGTACACGAGGGACGAGTAGTTGGCGTCATCCTTGATCGTCTCGCTGAAGTTCGTGTTCTGCGTGATCTCGAGGATGCGACCGGTCTTGGTCTCGATGCTCGTGGTCGCAGCGCCGAGGCGTCCCGTGTCGGCGTTCGTGTAGCCCTCGATCGACGTCGGTACGTTGTCGACCATCGCCTGCTCGGCAGCGGCCTGCAGGCGCCGGTCGATCGTCAGGTAGACGTTGAGGCCACCCTGTTTGAGGAGCTTCGTCCGTTCTTCCTTCGTTGCGCCGAAGGCCTCGTCGTTCTCCATGATGCCGCGCGCATACTGGCAGAAATACGCCGCCTTACCGGGGACGACCCCACAGCCGGTGTCGGCCGGAGTGATAACAGGGACAATCGGTTCGGCGACCGCCGCGTCGTGCTCCTCCTGCGTGATCTTCCCGTCGGCGAGCATCCGGTTCAGGACGTAGGTCTGCCGTTCCTTGGTCAGTGAATAGCCGTCTGCCGCGCTGTTGATTGGATTGCCGTCCTTGTCGGTCCAGGACCCATCCGGCCTGTCGAGGCGGTAGAGGTTCGGTGTCTGCACCATGCCGGCAAGCGCCGCGGCCTGGCCGAGCGTCAGATCGGCGGGGCTCACGCCGAAGTAGTAGTGTGCGGCGGCACCGATGCCGTAATTCTGGCCGCCGAAGTTCGCGATGTTGAGGTAGCCGAGCAGAATCTCGTCCTTCGAGTACTTCTGCTCGAGGGCGATCGCGTACCGCATCTCTTGCAGCTTGCGCTGGTAACCCTCGACGCCGCTGGCGACAGTCGCATCCTCGAAACAAGCGATCTTCGCAGCGTCGATCTCTTCCTGCGTCATATCGGCGTCCTCGCCGGTGCCGACCTCGGCCTCGCACTTCTGGATGAGGATGTTCTTCACGTACTGCTGGCTGATGGAGGACCCACCACCCTGCGAACCGCCGGAGATGACGGCGCGAGCGGTGCCGACCAGGTCGACGCCGCCGTGGGAGTAGAAGTTCTTGTCTTCGCTCGAGAGGATCGCGTTGTACATGACAGGCGCGACCTCATCGAAGGTCACCGGGTCACGGTTCTGGTCATAGAACTGCGTCATGACCTCGTACTCACCCGTGTCGGGGTTCATCCAGTAGAAGGTCGTCGGCAGCATCAGCTCATCGATCTCGAGCGCGCTGGGAAGATTGTCGAAAAGCGTGATCGCGCTCGATGCTGCGGCACCGGAAAGGGCGATCGCCGGCGTCACGGTGGCGGCAACGAGGACTCCTGCCACGGCGCTGAGGCCGACCACACCGAGCAGGCCGCCGAGCACGCCGCCAGCCGTTCGTTTCGTTTCAGGCATAGGCTTGATGCTAAGGGAGCTTCCTGTGCGAAGGCTCGACAGCCTCGCGCGTGCCCGCGAGGTCGAGGCTGGAGGGAAGCATCCGTTCCCCCGCCATCACCGACCACCCGGGAGCCCCGATGATCACGTGGGAGTACATGACCACGCCGCTGCTGATCCACAACACCGCTGCGATCCTCAACAACTGGGGCAAGCAGGGGTGGGAGCTCGTGCAGGTGGTCCCGGGCCCTGAGGGCGGTTTGGTCGGATACTTCAAGCGTCCCACCGGCGGCGGAGCAGCCAACGCCGGCCTCGATGCGGCAGCCGTTGCCGCCCAGCAGTTCGGAGAGTGACCCGATGAGCGTTTCCGCCCGCCTTGCAGAGCTCGGCATCGATCTTCCCCAGATCGCCCCGCCCGTCGCGGCCTACATCCCCGCGAAGGTGCACGGCGACCTCGTCTACACCGCCGGTCAGCTCCCCTTCGTTTCGGGTGCGCTGCCGGCCACCGGCAAGGTCGGTGACGGCCACGGGCTCGTTCCCGCTTCGGATGCCGCATCCTATGCGCGTCAGTCCGCGCTCAACGCGATAGCTGCCGCAGCCGCCGCCGCGGGTGGCGTGGACAAGCTCACCGGCGTGCTCAAGGTGACCGGTTTCGTGGCATCAGTCCCCGAGTTCACCGGGCAGCCGGGCGTCATCAATGGCGCGAGCGAACTGCTCGGTGAGGTCTTTGGCGACGCCGGGCGCCACGCGCGCTCGGCAGTGGGCGTACCCGTGCTGCCGCTGGACAGCCCCGTCGAGGTCGAGGTCGTCTTCACCCTCGCCTGAGCCGCACGGGCGAACGAATTATCGCGGGGTAAGACGATTCGGTTCCGAAACGTCCTACCCCGCGGGTTTCGCCTACCCCACGGATGCCGAGCTCAGCGAACCTGCGCCGAGATCACCGACATGACGGCGGTGTCGGCGAGGGTCGTGGTGTCGCCGACCTCGCGGCCCTCTGCCACGTCGCGCAAGAGGCGGCGCATGATCTTGCCCGACCGGGTCTTGGGGAGTTCGCCGACGATGTAGATGTCTCGCGGGCGGGCGATCGGGCCGATCTGTTCGGCGACCCAGCTCCGCAGCTGCGCAGCGAGGCCCTCGGGGGAGTGCGCCTTGAGGAAGCTCTCTTTGAGGATGACGAACGCAACGACCGCCTGACCGGTGGTCTCATCGGATGCCCCGACAACTGCCGCCTCGGCGGTGGCTTCGTGTGCGACCAGAGCCGATTCGATCTCGGCCGTCGACAGGCGGTGACCTGAGACGTTCATGACGTCATCCACGCGGCCGAGCAGCCACACGTCGCCGTCCTCGTCCAGGCGCGCGCCGTCGCCGGCGAAGTAATAGCCCTGATCGCGGAACTTCTCCCAGTAGGTTTCGACGAACCGTTCCGGGTCGCCCCAGATGCCGCGCAGCATGCTGGGCCACGGTTCGGTGAGCACGAGCAGCCCACCGTTCCCGTTGCCGACGTGTTCGCCGGCCTCGTCGACGACATCCACGCCGATTCCCGGCAGCGGCACCTGTGCGCTTCCGGGCTTGGCCTCAGTGACGCCGGGCAGCGCCGAGATCATGATCGCGCCGGTCTCGGTCTGCCACCACGTGTCGACGATCGGAGCGGCATCCCCACCGATGACCTCGCGGTACCACATCCATGCCTCGGGGTTGATGGGCTCACCCACCGAGCCGAGCAGCCGGATGCTCGACAGATCGAACTTCTGCACCGCGGTGCGCCCGATCTTCATGAACGAACGGATGGCCGTCGGGGCGGTGTAGAGGATCGTCACGCCGTACTTCTCGACGAGCTCCCACCAGCGCGCCGGATGCGGGGTGTCGGGCGTTCCTTCATAGAGGACCTGCGTTGCACCGTTGGCCAGCGGACCGTAGGTGACGTAGCTGTGACCGGTGATCCACCCGATGTCGGCAGTGCACCAGTACACATCCGACTCTGGGTGCAGGTCGAGGACGACGCGGTTCGTGAAGGCGGCCTGGGTGAGGTAACCGCCGGAGGTGTGCAGGATGCCCTTCGGCTTCCCGGTGGTACCGGAGGTATAGAGGATGAAGAGGGGGTTCTCTGCCGGGAACGGCATTGCCTCGTGATCGGCGGATGCCGCAGGCACTGCGTCGTGCCACCAGATGTCGCGGCCCTCGGTCCATTCGACGGGGTTCTCGCCGCGACGAACGACCAGCACGTGCTCGACGGTCTCTTGCTCCCCCGATCCGCGGTCACTGAGGGCGGCGTCGACGGCGGGCTTGAGCGCCGACACCTTGCCCTTGCGGTAGCCGCCGTCGGCGGTGATGACGACCTTGGCGCCGGCGTCGTCGATCCGTGCGCGCAGGCTGTCGGCCGAGAAGCCGCCGAACACGACCGAGTGAATCGCGCCGATCCGCGCGACGGCGAGCATCGCGGCAACCGACTCGGGGATCATCGGCATATAGATGGCGACCCGGTCGCCCTCGCCGACCCCGAGGCCCTCGAGGACGTTGGCCAGGCGCTTGACCTCGTCGGTCAGCTCGGCGTAGGTGACGCGGCGCGTGTCGCCGGGCTCTCCCTCCCACAGCAGCGCGACCCGGTCGCCGTTGCCCGCTTCGACGTGCCGGTCGAGGCAGTTGTAGGCGACGTTGAGCGCGCCATCCGCGAACCACTTCGCGAACGGGGGAGTCGACCAGTCGAGCACCTCTGTGAAAGGCGTGTGCCAGTGCAGCTCGCGCGCCTGCTCCGCCCAGAAGTCCTCGCGATCGTCAGCGGCGCGCTGATAGAGCTCGGCGCGACCGATCGCACTCTGGGCGAAAGCTGCAGACGGGGCGAACCGCCGGGTCTCGTTCAGCAGGTGGTCGATCTGACTGCTCATTCGGCTCGCTCCTTCGCGGGCTTGAGTGGTTCTCGTGATTCGTCTCGTCTCGAGAGCTAGCGAAAGGCTAGTCAGCACCGCTCGGGCACACTACCTCCGGAAGTGGGCAGGTGGATTCTCCACAACGGATTGTGACGGCCCCTTTCGTTGCGTATGCTGGTGCGCGGCCGAACATCTGATTCTGGCATCGCGGCACCGACCACCCCCGATAACGGTGTCGCACGGCGGCATCCCTCTCCCCCGATGGGATGCCGCCTTCTCTTGTGTTGGGGCTTCATCCTGTCGCTCGGCAGCGTTCCTCCCCAGCCCGCCTTGTCGGCGCGTTTGACCGCGCTATGGCGCCGGTGCGCGGTCCGCGAGGAACCGGATGCCTACCGTCGATGCATGCCTGACCTCTTCGTCCCGCTCCCGCCCTCCGCCGCCGGGCGCGGAGTAGGCGGACAGTTCGCGCCTGATGGTGGTAGTGCCCTGCGCAGAGCAGACTGGTTGCGTCATCCGTCGCTGGAGCGCGTGCGTCCTCACCTGGAAGACCCCGCGACGACTGACGTTTTCGTGAACGGGCCGCAAGTCTTCGTCGACCGAGGCCACGGGCCGCGTCGCGCGGCAGGCATCGAGCTTTCGGAGGCCGACGCGCGTGATCTCGCGGTGTCTCTGATTGCGGCGGGTGGTCGACACATTGATGAGTCACACCCGTGCGTCGACGTGAGGCTGGACGGCGGTGCACGGGTACATGCTGTGCTTCCTCCCGTGTCGGTCAGTGGGACGCTCGTATCCATTCGGGTCCCGCGCCTGCAATCGGTCACCGTGGCTGAGCTCGGTCGGCGTGGCATGTTCGATGCCACGGTAGGTGACCGGCTGCGCGACATCGTCGCCGCCCGAGAGAACGTGCTGGTCACGGGGGCCGCGGGCGCGGGCAAGACCACGCTGCTGTCTGCGCTTTTGTCCGAAGCCGGCCGCGACGAACGCATCCTGACCATCGAGGATGTCGCCGAGCTGCGTCTCGAGCATCCTCACCATGTGCGCCTCGAAGCGCGACAACCCAACCTCGAGGGGGCCGGCGGGATCACCCTCGCTCGCCTTGTGCGCGAGGCGTTGCGAATGCGGCCGGACCGGCTCGTCGTAGGGGAGTGCCGCGGCGAAGAGATCCGCGAATTGCTCTCGGCGCTGAACACCGGTCACGACGGCGGTGCCGGCACCGTGCACGCCAACAGCCTCGGCGATGTCCCGGCGCGGCTCGAGGCGCTCGGCGCACTCGCGGGCCTCACCGACCACGCCCTCGC
>NZ_DBHD01000071.1:0-9551 GCF_002296025.1 Microbacterium sp. UBA837 | reverse complement strand
GCCGACAGGTAAAGCCCGACGAGCGCGGGGCTCCCGTCGGCGGCTGCCCACAGCGCGACGGCGACCAGGGGAGCGAGTGCAGCGCCCAGGATCGACGAGACGTTGTACGAGACAGCGGAGCCCGTGTAGCGGACCTCCGTCGGGAATAGTTCGGGCAGCACGGCGCCCATCGGCCCGAAGGTCGAGCCCATGAGCACGAACCCGAACACGAGGAACGCTTGCACCAGCGCGCCGGTGAACTTCGGATCGGCCTGGGGGAGCAGGAAAACGGTGAACGTGAAGCCGAACACGATGATCGCCGCCGTCACCCACAGCAGCAAGCGGCGCCTGCCGATCGCGTCGGCCACGGGACCCGACAGCAGCGTGAAGATCCCGAAGAACACGACACCGATGATCTGCATCAGCACGAAATCCGTGTACCCGAAGCCGAGGCCAGGCACGTAGCTGGCCGGGTCGAAGGGCGTGCCTGCCGCTTCCGCTGCAGCCTGCGCGGCATCCGTCGTCGCCTTCGTTCCGTACGAGAGCGTGAAGCTCGTCATCAGGTAGAACAGCACGTAGGTTGCCAGCATGATGAACGTGCCGAGGATGAGCCGCCACCAATAGCGACGCAGCGCGAGGCCCAGGGGGAACTTCTGGAGCGTTCCCTTCTTTTCGGCCCGCGTGAACGAGTCAGACTCGACCAGGCGCAGCCGGACCCACAGGCCGACGATCACCATGACCGCTGAGAACAGGAACGGGATGCGCCAGCCCCAGGCGAGGAACGCGTCTGAGGCTTGGGCCGTGCCATCGGGGTGGGGGAGCGAGAGGTTGATCGCGAGGAAGATGCCGTTGGCGATGATGAAGCCGATCGGGGCTCCGAGCTGGGGGAAGGTGCCGTACCAGGCTCGTTTGCCCGCCGGGGCGTTCTCGGTGGCGACCAGCGCAGCGCCCGACCACTCGCCGCCGAGCGCGAATCCCTGCGCGAGTCGCAGCACAAGCAGGAACACCGCTGCCCAGATGCCGATCTCGTTCACGGTCGGCAGCAGCCCGATCACGAAGGTCGCGATGCCCATCGTGAGCAGCGAGGTGACGAGGGTCGCCTTGCGGCCGAACCGGTCGCCGAAGTGGCCGAACACCACGGCACCGAGTGGTCGCGCGACCATCGCGGCGCCGAACACCGCAAAGGATGCCAGCAGTGATGTGGTCTCGTTGCCCGTCGGAAAGAACAGGGCGGGGAAGACCAGAACCGCTGCCGTGGCGTAGACGTAGAAGTCGTAGAACTCGATCGTTGTGCCGACCAGGCTTGCCGTGATGACACGGCTTCGCGGGTTGGCGGGCGCGGGAAGGGCAGCGGTTGCGGAGGTCATGCGGGCCTGTCGACGAGGCGGACGAGAAAGGCGTCCGCCCCCGGCGCCGCCTAGCGCCAGAGGGTGGCGATGGCCGCGTTCACAAAGGTCAGGATGCCGATCGCCCAGAATACACCGGCGGGAGCCGAGCCGTTCCGCTTGGTGCGGGCCGATCCGATGCCCAGGAGCGCCCCGATGATGAGCAGGATGACGAGCTTCGTGCCGATCTTCATGTAGTTGAACTCGACGCCCTCGGGAACGCCCCAGGGTGCTGCCAGCGCGAGCCCCGCGACGCCTGCGATCAGCAGGCCCCAGTTCATGAGTGCCGTCACGGCCCCGGTGCGCCGCACCGCCTCGACGACCCAGGCGCCGAACAGAATCGCGAAGCCCGAGAGGTGAACGAGAAGGACGGCATGACGAAGAATCTCCATGCCGTCAGCGTACCTTATGCCTCACTGAAGGTGGAGTCTTGTTCGCCTCACCCGGTGCTGGTCAGCCCCGCAGCTCCCGCAGCGCGAGCGCGGTGCGGAGGGCGGCATCCGCAGCCTCGAAGCCCTTGTCTTCGCGCGAGCCCGGAAGGCCGGCCCGGTCAATGCCCTGCGCCTCGTCGTCCAGAGTCAGCACGCCGAAGCCGACGGGCTTGCCGGCGTCCAGGGCGACGCGGGTGAGCCCGTCGGTGGCCGCTGACGAGACGAACTCGAAGTGCGGGGTTCCGCCGCGGATGATGACGCCGAGCGCGACGACCGCGTCGGCGCCGGCATCCAGAGCTGCCTTTGCCACGACGGGAAGCTCGAACGAGCCCGGGACAGGCACGACGCGGTAGGAAGCGCCGGCGGCATCGAGTGCCCGGCGGGCGCCGTCCAGGAGGCCGTTCGCGATGGTCTCGTGCCACTGGCCCGCGACGATCACGATGTCCAGTCCCGAGCCGTCGATCGTCTCGCGCTCGGGGGCGCCGGTTCCGCTCATGCGTCGGTCCTCTCTGTCGCGACCCCGACTCCGAGGGCGCGATCCAGGTCGCCCAGAGCGATGGTGTGCCCCATGCGCTCAGCCTTCGTTGCCAGGTACTGGTGGTTGTTCGGGCCGACGCCCACGAGCAGCGGCACCTGCTCCGCGATGTCGAGGCCGAGCTCGCGAAGCTGAGCCACCTTGTCGCCGTTGTTGGTCAGCAGTCGCATCCGTTCGATGCCCAGGTCTCCCAGGATGCCGGCAGCGGCAGCGTAGTCTCGCGCATCGGCGGGCAGCCCGAGGGCCAGGTTCGCATCGACAGTGTCGAGGCCGCGCTCCTGCAGGCTGTAGGCCCGCAGCTTGTTGATCAGGCCGATACCGCGTCCCTCGTGTCCGCGCATGTAGATGACAACGCCGCCGTCTTGCGCGATAGCGTCGAGCGCGGCATCCAGCTGGGGGCCGCATTCGCACTTCAGGGAGCCGAAAGCCTCGCCGGTCAGGCACTCCGAGTGCACGCGCACGAGGGGTGCGTCCTCGGCCAGATCACCGGCCACGACCGCAATGTGGTCGGTGCCGGTGATCCGATCCTTGTACGCGAGGAAGCGGAACACGCCGTGCGCGGTCGGGACCGTCGCCTCGGCGCGCAAACTCACGCGGCGGCGGTGCACGTCCTGCGGCGCGGCCGCGCGCGGCTCGTTTTCGTCAAGGTAGGCGATGAGCTGCTCGATCGTGATGACGGGAACACCATCGCGGGCTCCGAGCTCCAGCAGCCCCGGCATCCGCATCATGGAGCCGTCTTCGGCGACGACCTCGGCGATCGCGCCGACCGGCTGCAGGCCGGCGAGGCGCATCAACTCGACAGCCGCCTCGGTGTGTCCAGCGCGCTCGCGGACGCCGCCGTCGACGGCGCGAAGCGGCAGCACGTGGCCCGGTCGGATGACACTTGAGGGCGTCGAGCCAGGATCGGCGAGCACGTTCAGTGTGTGAGCCCGATCGCTCGCGCTGATGCCGGTCGAGGTGCGGTCGGCGGCATCCACCGTGACGGTGTACGCGGTGCCGCGGGCGTCCTCGTTGACCGCAACCATGGGCGGCAGGTCGAGCCGGTCTGCCCATTCGGCGGGCATCGGCGCGCACAGCAGGCCGCTGGACCAGCGGATCGTCCACGCCACAGCCTCGGGGGTGGCGAGCTCTGCCGAGAGGATGACATCGCCCTCGTTCTCGCGGTCCTCGTCATCCGCGACGATGATCGGGCGCCCGGCGCGTAGGGCGTCCAGGGCCTCGGGGATGGGGGCAAGGCTCATCGCGAGCCTCCTTCGGTCGGGGCGGCCTCGGCCGCCGAGGGGAACGCCAGCAGACGCTGCACGTGACGGGCAAGGATGTCGGTTTCGAGGTTCACGGGCGAGCCCGGCTGCAGGGAGTCGAACGTCGTAGCCTCGAGTGTCTCGGGGATGAGCGAAACCTCGAACCACGGCTCTGTCGCGGCCGGGTCGCTCACGGCGCTGACGGTCAGCGAGACGCCGTCCATCGCGATCGAGCCCTTGTCGACGACCAGAGGCGCCAGATGCTGGGGGATCGCGACGCGGATCACGCGCCACTGGTCGCCGGGCCGCACCTCGACGACGGTGCCCGTGCCATCGATGTGCCCCTGCACGATGTGTCCACCCAGGCGTCCGCCGGCGGCGGTGGCGCGTTCGAGATTGACGAGGCGATCGACAGAGACATCGGCGAGGGTCGACATGTCGAGCGTCTGGCGCATCACGTCGGCGGTGAAGCCGTCGCCGTCGCGGGCAACGACGGTCAAACACACACCGCTGACGGCGATGGAGTCGCCGTGCGCGGCATCCGCGACGGACTTCGGTGCGTGAATCGTCACCCGGATGCCGTCACCCGACGGCTCGACAGCGGTCACGCGGCCGATCTCTTCAACGAGTCCTGTGAACATGGGGGCTCCTGACTACACCGACGACGCGTCAGCGACGGTGGTCTCGGGGGATGGGGAATCGGAGGTCTGGGCAGTGGCACGGGGGCGTGCGACAAGCAACACGTCATCGCCGAGCCGCTCGAGCGCGGTCAGCTCGAGTCGGTGAGCGTCAGCGAGGGTCGTGACCCCGATGTCGGTGACGGCCGGCCTGTCGCCGTCGGGGCCGGAGCCGATCAGTACCGGAGCGACATACGCCAGCACCTCGTCGACGAGCCCGGCGCGCAGGAATGATGCCGCAACCGTCGGCCCGCCCTCCACGAAAACACGCTGGATGCCGAGATCGCGCAGTTCGTCCAGCACCACGGTGAGGTCTGTCCCGGGCCGCTGGATCAGGGTGCGGGGATGCCTGCGCACCTGCGCGGCATCCGGAATCGCGCGCCGCCCGAGAACGACAGGCAGGGGCTGCTGCGACAGTGGCTGCCCGGCAGCCCCTCGTGCGGTGAGCGCCGGGTCATCGGCGAGCACGGTTCCAATGCCAACCACGATGGCATCGGCATCCGATCGCCGCCGGTGCACGTCAGCGCGCGCCTCGGGGCCGGTGATCCACATGCTCGTTCCGTCGGCGGCCGCGGCCCGGCCGTCCAGACTCTGCGCCCACTTCACGGTGACGTGCGGTCTACCCAGCCGCTGCACGGTGAGCCAGGTGTCGAGGAGCGCGGTGCCTTCATCGCGCAGCAGACCCTCCTCGACGGTTACGCCTGATGCCGCGAGACGTTCGGCGCCGCCGCCCGAGACGGCGCCGGGATCGTCGACCGCGTAGACCACACGGGCCACACCAGCGTCAATGAGTGCCTGCGCACACGGGCCAGTGCGGCCGGTGTGGTTGCAGGGCTCGAGGGTGACAACTGCCGTGGCGCCGCGAAGCTGGTCAGGCGTCAGCTGTGACATCGCGTCGACTTCGGCGTGTGCTGTTCCCACGCCCCGATGCCAGCCTTCGGCGAGAACCTCGCCCTCGGGCGAGAGGATGACGGCCCCGACCTGGGGGTTCACCCCGCGAGGGCCACGAAGCGCAGCGCTCAGCGCACGCCTCATAGCGGCTGTCTCGCTTGTGCCTTGACTCACTGCCCACTCCGGTCGGGTACGCCGGGGCAGGGAAGGCGGCAACGCCATGGCGTCACCTGTGCTGCCTCCCATCCGGACTGACGACACTTTCGCGTCGCATCACCGTCGGTCCCGGAATTTCACCGGATCAACCGCTGCGGTGTTCTCTCGAACACTGATGCAGCGGGTCGCGGACTGTCACCGCCGGTTCGGATTCTCACCGACCCCGGAGCACGTTCATTGCTCTCGAGTGTAGTCAACGCGCCGCGCGCGCGTTCATTCCCGGTGGCCTACGACGCTTCGCGTCCGTCGACCATGGCGCGAGCGGTGCGCTCATCGATGACGAGATCCGTGATGAGGCCCGCGGCGAGCGCGCCGCGCAGACTCGGGATCTTGGCCTCGCCGGTCACGATGCAGCAGCGCCGCGGGACCGCGCGAAGCAGATCGAAAGACGGGCCCGATCCCCGCTCGTTCAGCGCGATCCCCTCGGTGGAGCCGTTCGCGCGGTAGAACACCGTCGCGACATCACCCACGACCCGTTCTGTCTTCAGCTGCTCGAGGTCGGCGGGTTCGAGGTAGTCGCCGGCGTGCACGCGGCTGGGTACCTCGGCCCGGAAAGCTCCCACACTGAACAGCACGAGACCCATGCGGCTCTGGATGTCGAGGATGCGTCGCGTGCTGCGCTCTCGCCAGAGTGCGCGCCGAGTCTCGGGATCATCGAAGAACGCCGGCACAGGGAACTGTTCGGCATCCCCACCGTATGCGGTGCTGAATCTGCTGAGCAGTTCGCTCGCATACGTGATACCGGACGTCTTCACGTTCCCCGAGCCGTTCAGCTGCACGAATGTCGTGCCGTGCACGCGCTTGGGAGTGAGACGCCGTGCTATCGCAGCCAGTGTTGATCCCCACGCGATGCCGACCACCAGATCCGAGACGATTAGCTCATCGAGCAACTGAGCTGCTCCCTGCGCGACGCGGTCGAGGCGCTCGAGATCGCTCACCGATTCGGGGACGGGAATGACCTGTGCGCGGACGCCGAACTGGCGCCGCAGCTGCGTCTCCACGAGTCCCGGGGCGTCGAGGGGTGAACGCACGCGCACCTCGACGATTCCCTCGGCGCGCGCAAACGACAGCAGTCGCGACACCGTGGAGCGCGAGGTCCCGAGCTCGGCGGCAATGGCATCCATGGTGCGGAGCTGGACGTAGTAGAGGTGGGCGGCGGTCAGTGCCCGCCGCAAGTGGTTTGAGTCGTCGCTCACGCGAACAGTGTGCACGTATGTGCATTAGGTCTGCAACTTCGATCAGTCATGGGACGATGGGAGCACGCGGGAAGTCCCCGAGCGAGGAAGGACACCAATCGATGAGCGTCGTCGAACGAAACAGTGTCGAGCGAGGCACCGTCACCCAGTTGAGCGACCGGCCGCAGGCCGATGTCCTCATCGTCGGCGGAGGGGTGAACGGACTCGCGACTTTTCGGGACCTCGCTCTCCAGGGCGTGGATGTCGCGATCGTCGAACGCGGTGACTTCGTCAGCGGCGCATCAGCAGCGTCGTCGCACATGATCCACGGCGGCGTCCGTTACCTCGAGAACGGCGAGTTCCGGCTTGTGCACGAGGCGGTCACCGAACGCAACGATCTGCTCGCCACGGCTCCCCACTACGTCCGTCCGTTGCAGACGACGATCCCGATCTTCTCCACGTTCTCGGGGGTGTTTTCGGCGCCCCTCCGTTTCCTGCGTCACGGCGCAGGAAAGCACGTCGAGCGCGGCGCCGCGCTGATCAAGATCGGCCTTACGATCTACGACTCGTTCTCGCGCGGCGGCGGCCGTGTTCCCCGCCACACCTTCCGCGGACGCGCCGGTTCGCGGCGAGCGCTTCCGGCGATCAACGAGACCGTCAAGTACACCGCGACCTACTGGGATGCCTCGGTGCACGACCCTGAGCGACTCGCGCTCGATCTGCTCCGCGACGGGCGTGCCGCCGGTGGCGACCGCGCCCGGGCCGCGAACTACCTCGAAGTCGTGGGGGCAGCGGACGGCGCGATCACGCTTCGCGACACCGAGACAGGTGCCGAGTTCCCGTTCCGCGCCGCGGTCGTGATCAACGCATCCGGACCCTGGACCGACCTCACCAACCGCGCCCTCGGGGCCCCGACCAGCTTCATGGGCGGAACCAAAGGCTCGCACATCGTGCTCGACAACCCCGAGCTGCTGGCAGCCACGGCTGGTCGAGAGATCTTCTTCGAACACCGCGACGGTCGCATCGTGCTCATCTACCCGCTCAAGGGACGCGTCCTGGTCGGCACCACCGACCTCGAGCACGACATGGCAGAGCCCGCGGTGTGCACCGAGCCCGAAGTTGACTACTTCATCGACCTCATCGGGCACGTCTTCCCCGACATCACCGTCGACCGCTCGCAGATCGTGTACCGCTTCTCGGGTGTCCGCCCGCTTCCCGGCCACGGCGATCTCGCTCCCGGCTTCGTCTCGCGCGATTACCGTGTCGAGACCGAGCAGCTCCCCGGGTCGGCGGACACCACGGTGATCAGCCTCGTCGGCGGCAAGTGGACCACCTTCCGTGCCTCCGCCGCCCACCTCACCGATGACGCCCTCGCTCTGCTCGCTCGGCCCCGCATCGTCACGACCCATGGCCGTGCGATCGGCGGCGGAGCCGGGTATCCGGTGACCGAGCGGGCACGGCACCAGTGGGTCGCCGAGAACCGCCGGGGGCTCTCGAAGGATGCCGCAGCCACCCTCCTCGAACGCTACGGAACGACAGCCCGCGAGGTCATCGCCTTCGTCGACGAGGATGCCGATGACCGGCCACTCCGGACCCTTCCCGCCTACAGCACCGGCGAGCTGCGTTACCTGGCGAGCACAGAGGATGTCGTCCATCTGGCCGACCTGCTGCTGCGCCGCACGAGCCTCGCGTTCCGCGGTGAGGCCACTCCCGCGGTCGTCGCCGAGATCGCCGACGCCGTCGCGCCCGTCCTCGGATGGGACGAGGATGCCGCCAGGGCAGAGGTCGCCGCGGCACTTGCCGCTGTCCACGCCGCCGATCCGACGTGGCAGCCCGCGGCAGCACCGGTAGCCTAAGCGGCGCGCCATCCATCGTCTGGAGGCGCTCAACACTTCGGGAGGCATCGTGGCCGAACACGTCCTAGCCATCGACCAAGGCACCACCTCGACACGGGCGATCGTGTTCGATCGCGCCGGAACCGTGGTGGCAACCGCCCAGCGCGAGCACGAGCAGATCTTTCCTCGCGCGGGGTGGGTCGAACACGACCCCATGGAGATCTGGACCAACACCGAGTGGGTGATCTCTGGCGTCCTCGCCAAGGCTCACCTGCAGGCATCCGGTATCGCCGCGGCCGGGGTCACGAACCAGCGCGAGACCGCGATCGTGTGGGACCGCCGCACCGGGCAGCCCGTTTTCAACGCCATCGTGTGGCAAGACACCCGCACGCAGCCTCGGCTGGATGCGCTGGCCCGTGACGGTGTCGGCGATCGGGTCACCGAGGTGACGGGTCTTCCGCTTGCCACCTACTTCTCGGCATCCAAGATCGCCTGGATCCTCGACCACGTGCCGGGGGCGCGGGCGGATGCCGAAGCCGGCCATCTGCTGTTCGGCACCCCCGACTCGTGGGTGGTGTGGAATCTCACCGGCGGCACCAGCGGCGGAGCGCACGTGACCGATGTCACCAACGCGAGCCGCACGCTGCTCATGGATCTGCAGACCCTCGACTGGTCGGACGAGATGCTCGCGCTGTGGAACATCCCGCGCGCCATGATGCCCGAAATCCGATCGTCGTCGGACGTCGTGGGCGAGCTCGCGCTTCCGGGCACAGCCCGCGAACTGCCGATCGCCGGCATCCTCGGAGATCAGCAGGCCGCCACCTTCGGGCAGGCTGCCTTCGGGGTCGGGGATTCGAAGAACACCTACGGCACCGGCAACTTCCTGCTGGTGGGCACGGGGACCGAGATCGTCCGGTCCCGGCACGGTCTGATCACGACGGTCGCGTACCGGCTCGGCGACGGGCCCGCCCACTACGCGCTGGAAGGTTCGATCGCCGTCACCGGATCGCTCGTGCAGTGGTTGCGCGACAACCTCGGGATCATCGACCGCGCGCAGGATGTCGAGACCCTCGCCATGACCGTCGAGAACGCCGGCGGATCGTACTTCGTGCCCGCATTCTCGGGCCTGTTCGCTCCCTACTGGCGACCGGATGCCCGCGGTGCGATCGTCGGCCTCACCCGGTAC
>NZ_DBHD01000193.1:13336-13460 GCF_002296025.1 Microbacterium sp. UBA837 | reverse complement strand
CTTGAACAATTCTGGGCATTGCGGGTTCGAACCCTCGGGTGGGCCCACGCCGCCCGAGGCTCCCCGCGCTGCACAGCGGCGCGTGGAGAGGCGGTGGGGACGAATCCCTCACCTGCCACTCATT
>NZ_DBHD01000193.1:0-12974 GCF_002296025.1 Microbacterium sp. UBA837 | reverse complement strand
TGGGCATTGCGGTCTCAGGTGCCGATGGGATCCATGTGGTCGTCGGCAAGTGCATCCGGGGTTCGCAGCAGGGCACCGTGGAAGCGGCAGGTCGCCGCGGCGATGTCCATTGCGGTGCCGAGCACGTCAGTCCACTCGTCCGCGGTCGTGGGGTCTTTCTGCACAATCCCGGCGACGAGGGCGGCGAGGGATGCATCCCCCGCGCCCATGGTGTCGGTCACCGCCCCGGGAAGGGACGAGACGGGCTTGGTCACTGTTGCCGGATCGGTGACCAGCGTCGCTCCTGCGGCACCCCGGGTGGCAAGAACGGTCGGCACGCCAAGCTCTCGCATCCGGGTGACCGCGGCATCCAGGTCCGTCTCGTAGAGGAGCGTCGCGTCGTCGTCACCGATCTTCACGACACCCGCCCCGTCGGCGAGCGCTTCGAACCCGCGGCGGAACTCGTCGAGGTCCTTCATCATGCCGGTGCGAGGGTTCGGGTCGATCACGAGGCGATCGGATGCCTCGCCCACAGCGTCGATGAGCGCCGCGGTCTGTTCGGCGTCGTCGAACGGGTAGCAGCTGACGACGATGCGATCGGCATCCGCGATAGCAGCTCGCTGGGCTTCATCGAACGTGAGATGACGGGCCTGGGCCGCGTCGTTGAAAACGTAGGTCGGTTCACCGTCGACCCGCACGCTCACGGCTCGCGAGCTTCCGAGCGGTGAGGGAGAGGCGAGTAGTTGCACGCCGTAGTCGTCGAGGTAGGCCCGGATCTTGGCACCGGCCTCGTCGTCTCCGACCATGGCAATCAGCGTTGTCGGCACGCCCAGTCGCGACAGGCCAACAGCCACATTCAGTGCCGCTCCCCCGACGAACTCCTTCACGCCGGCGTCGTCGCGCAACTCGTCGATCAGCGCATCGCCGATCACTACCACCGAGCTCATGCCGGGGCCTCTCCGTTCTCGAGCACACGCGCGACGAACGCTTCGGTGCGGCGCCGTGTGCCATCAATTTTCAGGTCGACGCTACCGCGCATCTCACTGGGCGCGAGCGGCGCGGCCAGCCGCACGTTGTCGTGGCACGAGAGGTCGGTGCAGATGTAGGTGCCGACGCTGTCACCGTGAGCGCCAGCGTCCCCGGCGCGTCGCGCGGTGAACAGTGAGACCTGGTTGCCGGGCTGCATCGTGTGGCACAGGTTGCACATCGCCGCTCGCGACCGCGACGAACTGTCGGATGCGCGAAGCACGACTCCCCGCGGCTCTCCATCGACTTCGGCAACGAGGTATCCGCGGCCCCGGAACTCGGGGTCGCGCCAGGCGAGAAAGTCGAAGTGATACCAGTCGGTCGTGCGGGCACTCAGCGGAACCTCGATAACGCGAAGCTCGTCGGGTGCAGCGTTGACGAACGACGCGCGAAGTTCCTCTTCGGTAAGCGGACGCATGCCACCTCCTCCCCCGACATCCTACGAAGGTGGCAGCTCACGGAGCAGGGTCTGATCAGTCTCCGGTCCATCCGAGTCGAGCTGCTACCGCGTCGGCCGCACGACGCGGGAAGTCCACCCAGCCGCGCTCGAGCCCACAGAGGATGTCGAACAGCGCCCGCGCCGCCGGCTCGACCTCCTGCGCGACGGCGCGCGCGATCTGCTCGGCCAGCTCCGGGAAGTCGGCTTCGAACCGACGTAGCGGATCGATCCGATCCCGCGTCGGTCCGCACCGGTCGGGAAACCGTCCACGGATCGTCCGCACAAGCAGCTGCACGGCCCAGGTCCTGACGAACTGCCCAGCCACGAGCACCTCTCCGCGGCGAGCGCGGCCGACACCGATGAGGATCTTCACGAGCACGAGTCGAGCGTCCTGGGCGGGATCGAAGCGGTCAGCGAGTGTTGCCCGCTCGCGCGCATCGTCGATGAGGTCGGTCACCGTGTCGGATTCGTCGTCCAGGGCTACCGTCGCGTCCCCGGCGACGGCGCCGGATAACTCGGATGCTTCGGCCACCGCAAACTCCATCACGTGGCCGTCGTCGTAGACGGCGACGAAGCCGATCTCACCCTCACGGGCCGTCAGCGCGAGCGAATCCGGGTCGGGAAGCCAGCCGAGGTCAGGGCGCAGGGCCTGGCCCCGACCCGGCGCGACGATGGCCAAGAAGTCGTGATCCGACCACTCATCACGGCGGTCACGGGCTTGGTCGGATGCCGATCCGAGCAGCGCGAGGCCGACGAGGTCGGGATGCCGCGCAACGCCGTCCACGAGCCCGCGACTGAGCTCGTCGAAACGCTCAGGCGTCGCCATCGCCCGATCCTTCCCGAGACTCCGGCACATCGACGCCCGGGAGGGCCCAGGCTGCAAACGTGGGGCCCGTCGACCGGATGCCGACTCTGCCGTCCGCTGCGGCTGCCAGCGCCGCATCACCGAAGAGTGCCTCCGCACGTTCGGCGCCGAGCAGCGCTGCTGAAGGAAGCGTGACGTCGGCATCCGTCGTGGCTGCCAACACGAGGATTGATTCCTCAGCGCTCTCGCGCACGAACACCACCGCGTTCTGGTCGACGTGGACCCAGCGCAGACCCCCGTTCGCCAGGCCGGGATGCCGGCGCCGCAGCGCGATGAGCTGCCGGTAGAGGTCGAGGCGGGCGGCGACCTCGGGATCCGACTCGGTGCCCCACGGCATCGGGGTGCGGCTCGCTTCACCGTCGGCGCCGACGAGGCCGAACTCGTCGCCGGCGAACAGCACTGGCATCCCCGGCAGTGTCATCGACAGGCCGACGGCCAGCGGAATGGCCTCCGCCGGTGCGTTGGTTGCGAAGCGGGCGGTGTCGTGACTGTCGAGGGTCTGCATGTTTCCCAGCCGCACGCGCCACGGGATGCCCGCCGTGAACCGGGTGACGGCGCCGACGAACTGTCTCGCGTCATAGCGGGGGATGCCGCCGACCGGTTGCCCGAAGAACCACGGCTCCGTCCGCTCCTGCCCGTCGCCGGTGAGGTAGGGCGTCCCCGTCGGCTCGCACAGCCACGCCCACAGCGGCCGCGCGAACGACGGGTAGGTCATCGCGCCGTGCCACCCGTCGCCGGTGAGGTCGCCGGATGCGTCGTTGGTGATCTCGGCGATGAGGATCGTGTCGGGATTCGTCTCGATCATCGTCTGCCGCGTCAGCTGCCGGACCTCGGCGTTCAGGTCGACGTCTCCGAGCCGCCCCGTCATGTTGGCGACGTCGATCCGCCAGCCATCGAGCGAGAACGGGGGGTTGAGCCACTGCGCAACGACCGAATCCGGCCCTTCGACGAATCGGCGACGCAGCTCCGACGAGGCCCAGTTGAACTTCGGCAGGGTGGGGGTGCCCAGCCACGACTCGTAGCGGGTGCGCTCGGCATCCGTGAAGTAGTAGAACTCGCCCTCGGGCGCTTCGGGATTCCCGAGCGCCGCCTGGAACCACTCATGCCGGTCGCCGGAGTGGTTCGTGGTGAGGTCGCCGATGACACGGATGCCGCGCTCATGCGCAGCCGCAACGAGACGGATCAGCGCTTCGTCTCCGCCGAGGAGCGGGTCGACGCGCGTGAAACTCGACGCGTCGTAGCGGTGATTCGAGGCTGCCGGAAAGAAGGGGGTGAGGTAGAGCAGGTTCACGCCGAGGTCGGCGAGGTGGTCGAGGCGTTCACGGATGCCGTCCAGGTCACCACCGTAGAACTGTTGCGAACGGCCCGGCATGACGGGATCGACCGGCTCGTCCCATCTCGCGGGGATCGCCCAATCGGGGGTCGGATGCCGATCCGCGGCCTCCGAGCGGGCGAACCGGTCGGGGAAGACCTGATACATGACGGCGTCGTACATCCACTCCGGCGGGGCGGGGTGAGCGACCAGGGCGAAGTCGTCGGCGTCGCGGGTTTCGAGATCGGACAGGCCGGCCTGGTTGAGCCACTCCACGCGGCCGGACTCGTGGACGAGCAGCCAGCGGTAGCCGTGCCGGCGGTTACGCACGACGATCGGGGCCTCCCACCAGCTCCAGCCGTCGGCGGTCCCGAGTTCGGTCGCCTCAGTCCAGGCGGGTTCGTGGTCGGGATTGGAAAGAGTGCGTACTGCCCGCAGCGCGGGATAGTCGGCGGGAACACGCAGTCGAACGCGAACGAGCTCACCGAGCGCGGGCGTCTGGGTGGAGACGTGGAGGGGCGATCCGTCGTGGTGTGGCAGCAGGGTGGGCGTGGTCATGATCGGTCCGTTTCGAGAGGTCGGCGCGGTGCACCGTCGGTCGGGGAATCCTGGTTGCACGGCCGCGGCCATGACAGAGCCCTCAGATTGTTCTTCAGTTATGGAGTCGGGTTCTTCCGGGTCAGCGCCTCGAGCCGAGATGGATGGCGGCAGCGGCGCCCGGGTCCAGGGCGAACACAGCGATGCCACCGGAGACGGAGTATTCAGTTCCGGCGCACCCGCCGTCGCCGGCGGCATCCGGTCCCCCGGTGATGACATCACAGTAGGCACCGTCGGGCATCGTCGTGGGGACCTCGATGCTCTGGATGTCGTCGCCGACGTTCACGGCGACGACGCCGCGACCTGCGCGCTCGAAACCGTAGGCGTCGCCGGAGTCGACTCCCGGCATCCGGGGCGCGTCCCCCGCCATCGCGCGGAACTCGAGCATGCCGCGGATCGCCGGCCAGCTCTGCACGCACGTGCGCTCACCGTCGGCGAGATCGGATACGGGGCCCGTCGTGTCCGCACAGCTCGCATCAAGGACGCGGCCGTCGGCATCCGTGGGTGCTCCGGAATCCCGGTCACTGAAGGCGTACCCCGAATAGAGGACGGGGGTGCCGTAGTCGTCGGCGAGCATGAGCGCGTTCGCGATGATGTAGAGCTGCGGATCGCGCGCTGTGACGTTCGCTTCGCCCCGCTCGGTGTCGTGATTGTCGACGAACACGATGGCCGCCTCCGAGGGAACCTGTTGCGGGCGGTCATCGGAGAGAACGGGATCCGAGAAGACCCCGTTCTCGAGGGGCGGGGTGAGCTCGCGGGCGTACGTGAATTCGAAGACCTCCCCGAATCCTTCGTACTCTTCAGGCGCGATCGGTTCACCGGCCCCGCGGATGACCTCGCTCATGATGCGGGTGCCCTGCGGCAGCTGCGAGACGATGGCCTCGACATCCGTCGCGGGAATGTGTTTGGCGGCGTCGATCCGGAATCCCGACACCCCGAGCGAGAGCAGATCCTCGAGGTAGGCGCCGATCGTCGCACGCACCGTGGGGCTCGCGGTGTCGAGATCCGCGAGGTTCACCAGTTCACAGTTCTGCACCTGCTCGCGGTTCTTATAGAGCTGGATGTCGTCGTTCGCTGTCAGCCCGCAGCGGTGGAAGTCGGACTCCGTGTACAGCCCCGGGTAGTCGTAGTGCGCGTACGCTGTGCCGGCGTACCCAGCGCCGGGTTCGTCCTGGCCGGTCATGTGGTTGATGACGGCATCCGCGATCACCTCGACACCGGCGGCGTTGCAGCGCTGCACCATGTCGGCGAACTCGTCCCGGGTTCCCAGGCGCGACTCGAGCTGGTAGCTCACGGGCTGGTACGACGCCCACCACTCGTCGGCGGCGATGTGCTCCTGCGCTGGCGAGAGCAGCACCCACGCGATCCCGGCGGGCGCGAGCGTTGTCTCACACTCCTTGGCCACAGAGGTCCACGGCAGCTGGAAGAGCTGGATGCCGACATCCGGTGCGGCAGGCTCGGGGACCTCGATCGAGGCCTGCGTGCAGCCGGCGAGCAGAAGCACCGCGGCCGAGACGGCGGCGACCACCGCCCCGGCGCGGGCGCGAAGGCCCGACATCCGTTACTTCACACTTCCCGCAGTCAGGCCCCCGACGATGTAACGCTGCAAAGCCAGGAACAGGGCGACCGGCAGGATGGCGGCCAGCACCGCACCGGCGGCGAACACCGACCAGTTCTTCGAGAACTCGTCCGAGATGAACTTGTACAGGCCGACGGCGAGCGTCTGCTTATCGGGATCGATCAGGATGACGCTCGCGAGCACGAATTCGCTCGAAGTCCCGATGAACGACAGCAGCCCGACCACCGCAAGGATCGGAGCGACCAGGCGCAGGATGATCGTGAAGAAGATCCGCGCGTGCCCCGCACCATCGATCTTCGCGGCCTCGTCGATCGACGACGGAACCGTGTTGAAGAACCCGTACATGAGATAGGTGTTCACCCCGAGCGCGCCGCCGAGATACACCATGATCAGCCCGATCTGGGAGTTCAGCCCGATCGCCGGGAAGATATCACCGATCGCCACCATCAGCAGGAAGATCGCGACGACGGCGAGCAGCTGGGGGAACATCTGCACCACCAGAAGCGTGGTGAGGCCCACGCGACGCCCCGTGAACCGCATGCGCGAGAAGGAATACGCCGCGAGCGCGCCGAGGAACACCGTTCCGGCCGCCGTGACGAGCCCGATCACGAGCGTGTTGACGAACCACGCGCCGTAGGGATGCTGGGCACTGGTGAACAGCGAGACATAGCTGTCGAGACTCAGGCGCTGGAAGAGGCCGTTGGCCGTCAGCAGCGTGCCGTTGGGGTTGAAGGATGCCGAGATGACGTACAGCAGCGGGAAGATCGCGAAGATCCCCACCAGGATGCCGATCAGGTGGCGCCATCCGGTCTCGCGGAAGTAGCGGCGGAACGGCCGTTTGGGCGCGGGGGCACCGCCGGGGACGCCGGCTCCCCCGCTGCCGCCGTCGCGGCTCGAGGTGATCTCGGTGTCTTCGTCGGCGACCTTCTCGAGAAGGCCCTTGGCGGCCGGGGCGCCGGGACGGAAGTCGCTCATGTCAGTTCAACTCCTCAAGTGCCTTGGTCTGTCGGAACGCGATGATCGAGATCGTGCCGACGATGAGGAAGATGATGATCGAGAACGCGCTCGCCAACCCGTAGTCGGCAGTCGAACCGACGAAGGCGACCTTGTAGACCATCGTGATCAGGATGTCGGTGGCGCCGACGTTGACGCCGGCTGTCGCATCCCGGGGCCCACCGCCGGTGAGCATATAGATGAGGCTGAAGTTGTTGAAGTTGTAGGCGAACGAGGCGATCAGCAGCGGTGCCACGGCAACCAGCAGCAGTGGGAACTTGATGCTGCGGAAGACCTGCCACGCGTTGGCCCCGTCGACCCGGGCAGCTTCCTGCAGGTCATCAGGGATTGACTGCAGCGCGCCCGTGCAGATGAGGAACATGTACGGGAATCCGAGCCAGAGATTCACCAGGATGATGCTGAACTTGGCCAGCCACTCGTTCGTGAGCCACGGGATGTCGGCGCCGCCGAACAGGACGACGTTGATGAAGCCGAACTCCTGGTTCATCATGCCCGCCCAGACGAGCGCCGAGAGGAACCCGGGGAACGCGTATGGGAGGATCATGAGGACCCGGTAGTACTTCTTGGACTTCATTCGCGGATCGTTGAAGACGATCGCGAGGAACAGTCCCAGCACAAAGGTCGTCGCCACCGAGAGGAAGGCGAAGACGAACGTCCAGATGAGTACCGAGAAGAACGGTCCGCGAATGGACTCTTCGGTGAAGGCGCGCGTGAAGTTGTCGAAGCCGACGAAGATCTGCCAGCCGGGAAGCAGTTCCGTGCCGTCCTCGGCGGTGAAGGCGCCGGTGCCGATGTCGTAGTAGACCGTGCCCGTCCGGGTGTCGGTCATCGTATCTGCCTGCTCGTCGTACACGAGCTTGGACAGGTAGACGTACGCGCTGGAGCCGTCGGGGGTGCGCAGCGACCCGTCGTTGGGGTCTTCGCTGATCTGCACCGCCATCGCGGCGATCTGCTGCTGGTTCGCGACGATGTCGGCGAACGTGAAGCTGTTGTAGCCGTCGAGACCGACAGCCTTGCCGCCGTCCATCTGGGCGTTCTCGACCGGCTCGAGCGGGTTCTCGTCATTTCCGATCTCGACGCCCCCGTCAGGGTCGGTGACCAGGAACGACAGCTCCCCGAGCTGTTCAACGATCGTGAGCTTGTAGGCGGGGGAATCGGGCACCCGCTCCTGCGCTTGGAGGAGGAGCGCGTTGACGGCGGCGTCCTTGTCACTGTTGTGACCGGTGCCGTAGTTGGTGAAGGCGACGTAGGCGGTGTAGCCGGCCGCGAAGATCTGGAAGACGAAGAGGAAGATGAGCCCTGGAATCAGGTACTTCGCGGGCAGGTTTCCGCGGCTGAAGTAGATGTAGTTCGCGAAGCCCGTGATGAGCAGGATGACGACGATCGGCACCCACTGCTGGCTCTGCATGAGCACGAGCACGGAGTAGAGCGCGAGCGCGTCGATGATCGCCATCGCGACGATCTTCAGCAGCAGGACCTTCCAGCCGACGCCGGCAGTCTCGGCGATGCGGCGGGCGCGCTGTGAGCGCTTCTCACGCCGCGGGTCGATCGCGGGGTCGCGATTCTCGGTGGTCGGAGCAGACATCCTCATCCCTCTTCCTGAGCAGGGTACGAGGTGGGGTGGCGCTTACGCACCACCCCACCTGCGTGGATCGGATTACTCGATCGCTGCCTGGACGTCGGCCGCCATCTGCGTCCACAGCGCCGGCGCGTCGCCGCCGTTGATGATCGCAGCCTCGGTCACGCCCCAGTACTGCCAGACCGAGCCCATCTCGGGGATGCTCGGCATCGGCACGGCGTTGGCGCCGACCTGGCCGAACCCGGCGACCACGGGGTCGCTCGCTTCGACCTGGTCGAAAGCGGCCGTCAGCGCCGGGGCGCGGCCGCCGACCTCGTAGAGGGCAATCTGCACGTCTTCGCTACCGACGTAGTTGACGAGGAACTCGTTGGCAGCGAGGGTGTTCTCGCTCTCCGAGCTCAGGAAGAAGCCCTGCACGCCGGCGAACGGCTGAGCGTCCTGGCCACCGGCCGAGGGGATCGCGTCGACGGAGAAGTTGATCCCCGCCTCTTCGATCGCCGGGACGTTCCACGGGCCGGTCAGGAAGAACGGCGACTTGCCCGAGGTGAAGTTCTCCAGAGCGAGGTCACCGGTGATGTTGGTGTTCAGGATGCCGGCAGCACCCTGCTCGCCTAGCCAGTTCGCGAACTCGACGCCACCTTCGTTGCCGATCTGCAGGTCGTCGGCGTTGTAGCTGCCGTCGGCGTTCTGACCGAACACTGGCGCACCGAACGAGGTCTGGAAGGGGTACAGGTGGTACGGGTCGGCGGCTTCGGGGTCAAGGCCCACGAGGAAGGGGTACTCGGTACCGGCGGCCTGACCCTTGGCGATCATGTCGTTGTAGTCGGTTGCAGCCTCGGACACGAGATCCGTGTTGCGGATGAGGGCGATGTTTTCGATCGCGTAGGGAACGGCGTAGGTCTGGCCGTCGTAGGCCCAGGCGTTGATGGCGACATCCTCGAAGTCGCCCGCCTTGTCGCCGAGCTCGACCGGTGCCACGACACCGTTGGTCACGAGGGTTCCCAGCCAGTCGTGCGCGCCCACCGCGATGTCGGGGCCTTCACCGGTCGGAACCTGCTGGACGAACTGGTCGCGGATCTCGCCGAACTCCTTCTGGACGAGCGTGACCTCGACGCCGGTCTGCTCGGTGAAGTCGGCAGCCGCCGCCTCGAGCACGCCTGCACGGTCGGCGTCGACCCACACGGTGATGGAGCCGGACATGTCCGGCGCCGTGGTCTCGCCACTGTCTGAGCTGCCCGCGCAACCGGCGAGGGTCAGAGATGAAATCGCAGCGATCGCGCCCAGGGCGACGATGCTCCTCGTGTTCACCTTCATTGGTGTGTGCCTCTCTTGAGTGCTGATGTGATCGGCCGTCGCGAGTGTTCCGCGTCGAACCAGTGTGCTCACGGGTTCTGCAAGCGCTTACATTTGTATCATCCGCGTGACAATAATGCGAGAAGACGGTTGGTCATCGATATCAGTTCGTGACTTCCCACAACGGTGGAAGCGCTTCCATGCCCTAACCCCCGTAGACTTTCGACATGGCTGATTCATCCTTCGACATCGTGAGCAAGGTCGACCACCAGGAGGCCGACAATGCCCTCAACCAGGCCCGCAAAGAGGTCGAGCAGCGCTACGACTTCAAAGGCACCGACGCCTCGATCGCCTGGAGCGGTGAGCAGATCCTCATCAAAGCCAACTCCGAGGAGCGCGCGAAGGCCGTGCTCGACGTGTTCCAGTCGAAGCTGATCAAGCGCGGGATCTCCCTGAAGAGCCTCGACACGGGTGAACCGACGGCCAGCGGCAAGGAATACCGCATCGTCTCGAGCCTGAAGGACGGGATCTCTCAGGAGAACGCGAAGAAGATCGGCAAGATCATCCGCGACGAGGGCCCCAAGTCGGTGAAGTCACAGATCCAGGGCGATGAGCTGCGCGTGCAGTCCAAGAGCCGGGATGACCTGCAGGAAGTCATCCGGATCCTGAAGGCAGCCGACCTCGACGTCGACCTGCAGTTCGTCAACTACCGCTGATCCGCCCCGAACACCTCCGTGGTGGCGGCTAGGCGGATGCCGAGTCGTGGGGCTCGGCCGACTCGTCGAGCTGACGCAGGCGTTCGATGAGGTCGGTGACCTGCGCCTCCGTGAACAGGGCATCCGGCCCCTCGGAAGCGACTCCCGTGAATGGGTCTTCGTAGAGTCGACGCGGGTCGAGGTGGCCCGCGATCGTGAGCTGCTCGACGATGAGATCGACGAACACGTGCTGGCGGTGTGTGAAACCGGATGCCGCCACGAAGTCACTGAGCGCGGCTTCGGCCGCTGAACGATCGAGCCCGACGATCGAACGGATGAGTCGCCCGAGGCCGCGTGCTTCGTCGGCCTGAGCGCGCAGCTGCTCGGCATCCACTCCCCCGACGCTGATGAGGATCGCCTCGAGTTCGGCGAGATCGACGGCGGTGAGTTCGCGTCCGGTCCGAAGCTTGCGCAGCGCGAGGTTGTCGCGATGCGCCACGAGGAATCCGAGGATCTTCTCGCGAAAAGCGCGACGGTCCAGCCCCGGCATGACCCGCGCGATGTCGACGTCGCGGCGCTCGGCGATCGTGTCGGCGAAGTCCGTGTACATCGGATGCTGGCCGCTGGCATCGATCAGACGCACGAGCCCGCGCAGGCCTATGCGGACAGACTCCAGATAGGTGAGGCTCGCGGCATCCCACCACTCTGGATCGGTGATGGCGCTGAGCAGCGCAGCCTGCTGATCAACGGCCGGGATGCCGCGGCGCTGAAGCAACGCGGCAGCGACGTCGCCGACCCGTGCAACGATCAGCTGCGGCACCGGGTCGCCGCCGGCAACGGCGACCTGCGCCTCGAGCAGCAGCAGGTCGAACCTCTTCGCCGCTTCGTCGGTGTCGGTTTCGGAGGCCGTCGGTAGTCCCGCGAGGGCGGCGGCGCCATCCACGTCGGCGGGAGTGAAGTGCTGCCACGCCTGGGCGGGGGTGAAACGGTCGACGGCGCGCAGATGCTTGCGAACGAGGAAGTTCTGGCGGTTCATGCCTCCCACCGCGGCGTGAAGGCGCGTCGCGAGCTGGTCACGCAGCGGCGCAGCATCCGTGTCGTCGCGACCCGCGAGCAGTCCCAGCAGTCGCAGGCGTGCGAGGAACGCGCGCTCCGAGACGGATACCGTTCGATGACCGGAAGCCTCGGGAATGTCGGCGTTGAAGTACTCGATGTTGCCGCACACGTCGAAGATGATGAAGTCAGTCTTCGGCTTGCCGGGCCCGTACAGGTCGGGACGCAGTCGGGTGCCGCGTCCGACCATCTGCCAGTACTTCGTCTGCGAATGCACCGGCTTGAAGAATACGAGGTTGACGACATCCGGGATGTCGATGCCGGTGTCGAGCATGTCGACGGAGATGGCGATGTGGGGCTTCGCGCCCGGGGTCGAGAACCTGTCGATGAGGTCCTGAACGTAGGGCCCCGAGGCGTGCGTGATGATCGCCGCCGTCTGGCCGCGTTGCTCGGGGAAGTTCGCGTCGAAGCGTTCCTGGATGAACTCGGCGTGCTTCTGGTTCTTCGCGAAGATGATCGTCTTGCCGAGCACGTCGCCGCCCTGGACGTACTGTCCCTCATCGACGAGGATCTCGAGGACCTTGTCGACGGTGTCTTCGTTGAACAGCCAGCGGTTCAGGACTGCGGCATCCACCTCGTCGGGGATGTCGCCGTCCTGCCATTCGAGGGCGTCCCACTGCTCGCGTTCCTCGTCGCTGAGGTCGGCGTAGCGGATGCCGCGACTCATGAACCCGAGGTCGATGACGCGAGCTCTCGGCGGCACGAGGAAACCTCCCGCGATCGCGTCGTCGAGTTCGAAAGCGTCGGTGGGTACTCCATCGTCGAGCTCGAAGAGTCGATACGTGTTGTGGTCGATGTCGGCTCGGGGTGTTGCGGTGAGACCGACGACGAGCGCGTCGAAGTAGTCGAAGATCTCGCCGTACCGGTTGTAGATCGATCGGTGTGCCTCGTCGACCACGATGAGATCGAAGTAGCCGGGGCCGAAGCGGCGCAGGTTGTCGTCTCCCGCGTCGATGAGGTTCATCACCGTCGCGTACGTGGAGACGAAGACACGGCCCTCGCTGTCGCGGTCGGTGAGCAGGTTCACGGGTGCACTGTCGGGCAGGTGCGTCTTGAAGGCGCCGACCGCCTGGTTCACGAGCGCGGTGCGGTCGGCGAGGAACAGCACCCGCTTGACCCAGTTCGCGCGCTGCAACACGTCGACCAGCGCGATCACGGTGCGGGTCTTGCCGGTTCCGGTGGCCATGACGAGCAGGGCTCGGCGCCGCTTGTGCTCGAACGCGTCGCTCACAGCGCGAATGGCGCGCAGCTGGTAGGACCGCTCGACGATTCCCCGATCGACCGCGACGGTCTCGAGGGGTCTGAGCATCGTGCGCCGCTGCACGGCCAGCAACAGTTCGTCTTTCGTGAGGAATCCTGCGACCTTGCGTGGAGGGTAGCGTCGGTCATCCCAGTACCAGGTGTCGTACCCGTTCGTGTAGAAGATGAGCGGGCGCTGGCCGGTGTCGCGTTCGAGGGCATCCGCGTAGATCGCGGCTTGCTC
>NZ_DBHD01000134.1:0-15601 GCF_002296025.1 Microbacterium sp. UBA837 | reverse complement strand
CGACCCGGTGCGCGAGCGCATCGATCAGCTCGGACTTACGCGGACGGCGCTGCTCGACCGCGTCCGCGAGGACCGTGGGCCCGATGACGCCCCGCACTTCGCCCTATCGACGACCCGTGATCTGACCACGATGTTCTCGTCCCTCGCGAACGGCCGGGCCGTCTCTGCCGCGGTCAGCGCGCAGGTCACCGGATGGCTCGCATTGAATGCCGATCTCGGGCTCGCCGCTGGCGCCACGGGACTCGACCCGCTCGCTCACGCCGAAACCGCAGAACAGCTGCTCCTGGTGAACAAGACTGGGCGAGACCCCGGCATCCGCGCCGAGGCTGGCGTGCTCGTCGGGCCTCGGGCTGGCGTCGCCTACGCGATGATCGTGCAGTTCACAGAGGAGACGCCGCTCGACCGGTTGCGGGTGCACGATGCGTTCCGGGTATTCGGTGCCGACCTGATGGAGTCCGTGCACTGAGTCTCGCGCGATCGGGGCGGCGCAACCTGCGAGGATATGGTGATGACCACCTCCGGGGTGAACGGTGCTGCGCGTTCACCACGTCGAAACTTTCCCGCACACCAGATACTCACCCTCTTCGGAGACTACTGGTGGGGGGTACCCGAGGCGATACCGACAGGTGCGCTGCTGGCTGGACTCGGTGACCTCGGTGTGAACGAGCCGGCTGCGCGCGCGGCGATTTCGCGCCTCGTCGATCAAGATCTGCTCGAGATGAGCAAAGAGGGCCGCCGAACCAGCCACGCGCTTTCGGAGCGTGGCCAGCGGGTCGTGCGCGACGAAGCCCGGTGGCTGACGAGGTTCGGCTGCAGCGATGTCGAGTGGGACGGGTTGTGGTCTGTCATTGCGTTCACGATCCCCGAGGCGCAACGTTCGCAGCGGCATGTGGCACGGACGCGTTTGCGCTGGCTTGGGTACGCGCCGCTCTATGACGGTGTGTGGATATCTCCGTTCGATACTCGAGAGCAGGCCGAGCAGGTGCTGGGAGAGGCCGGGGTGCCGGATGTGACCTCGTCGCGGTCTGCTCTACGGATGAGTGATCCGGCTGGTCCGGCGCGCGCCTGGAATATGGAAGAGGTCAGGCAGAGCTACCTCGAGTTCATCGCTCGCGCGAACGATCTCGCTCGCGAGCTTGAACCTCTCCCGGCATTCGCAGCTCGAACGGGCCTCATGCTCGCGTGGCAGACTTTCCGCCAGAACGATCCGGACCATCCGTCCGAGATCCTGCCCGTGGACTGGCCGAGACGGGCAGCCCGCTTGGCCTTCGCTCGTGCCTACAACACCCTCGGAGGCCCGGCAGAGCAGCGGATGCACATGCACGTCGCGAAGATCTCTCGGGAGCTCGCCGAGTACGTCACGGTTCAGCGGCTATCCATCGAGTGTCCCCCCTCGACCGGGATCGAAGATGGCGGGAGCACATCGAGAAATAATTAAAAAAACATTGACGATCGTCACTCCAGGTTTTTACTATCGGTGCCAGCGGCAGTGCTGCCGTTGTGGACAACGACGTTCCCTTCCTGGAGGAGTTCATGCACAGATCTCATCCGCGCGCGCCCATCGGCGCGGGCGCTGTCGCGACGGTCGGACTGATCGCCGCCTTACTCGTGCCGTCGCAGGCCGCGATGTCTGCGAGCGACGTAACCCTGGAGGTGGTTTCCAGCAGGCCGGACGCGGTCAGCGCAGGCGACGCCCTCATCTCAGTCGCCGGAGCTGATGAGGCGATGAGGATCACGGCGGCCGGCATTGATGTCACAGATCGCTTCGCGGAGCTGGGGGGCGAACTCGTCGGGCTCGTCGACGGCCTTCCCGAGGGCGTCAGCCAGATCGAGGTCTTGGAGGCGGACGGGAGTTCGGCGGCTGAAATCGAGGTCACCAACCACCCGGCATGGGGCCCCGTCTTCTCGGGACCGCAGCACCCCATGTACTGCACGGCGTCCGATGCGCCCTGGAATCTCGGCCCAACCGATGAGAACTGTCACGTGGCCGAAGCCACGGTCACCTACCGTTACCGCACCACGGGAGGCTCCTTCGCCGACTATCCCACCGACGGAAGCACTCCTGGCGACCTCGCGACCACGACCGTCGAGGGTCAGGAAGTACCGTACATCGTGCGAATTGAGCGCGGCACGATAAACAGGGCTGTTTACGAGTTCGCCGTGATCCGTGAGCCGAGTGAGCCGGAACTCACCCCGTGGACCGCCGGCGACGGCTGGAACGGCAAGCTCGCGTACACCTTCGGCGGCGCATGTGGCGTCGGCTATTGGCAGGGCACGTCAACGGGCGGTGTCGAAAACGACCTGCTGCTGAGCCGCGGCTACGCTGTCGCATCGGGCACATTCAACGTCTACGCCCAGAACTGCAACGACGTCACCAGCGCCGAGACCGCGACGATGGTGAAAGAGCATGTCGTCGAGAGCCTGGGTCCGCTCGAGTACACGATCGGGTACGGCGGATCTGCCGGAACGATGCAGCAGCTGCTGCTATCGAACAACTACCCCGGAATCATCGATGGGGTACTCGGTGAGATCGGGTACCCGGACGAACGGTCCACCACCGTAGCCGGGCACGACTGCCGCAATCTGCTCAACTACTGGAACTCCGATGAAGGTGCCGGCTGGTCGGATGCCGAGAAGCTGGCAGTGACGGGTCACGCGAGCACCTTCACATGCTTCGGCTTCACGTTCTTCGACGGTGTGGATGATCCGAACCGCGGATGCAACAATGCGATTCCGGTCGCCGACCGGTGGTCGCCGAGCAACCCAGAGGGACTGCGCTGCACGATCGCTGACATGGTGAAGAACGTCTATGGCGTGGACTCCGAGGGGCGCGGACTGCGAATCGTGCCCGACAACGTAGGTGTCCAGTACGGCCTCAACGCGCTGCTCGACGACGAGATCTCGATCGACAAGTTCCTGTCGCTGAACGCGAACGCAGGCGGGATGGATGTCGACGGTGCGCGCACCGAGGAGCGTTCGGTTGCCAGCGTGGAAGCCATCCAGCGGGCGTTCGAGACGGGACGTATCAACATGATGACCGGAGGGCTCGAGTACATCCCGGTCATCGAGATCCGTCCGTACACCGACATGCAGGGCGACTTCCACGAGCGCTACCGCTCCGCCATCATCCGCGAGCGGATGCTCGAAGCGTGGGGCAACGCTGACACGCACGTCAGTTGGACGAGTTCGACCAACCCGGCGATCTCGTCGGCGATGCGTGTGTCGGCGCTCGACCGGCTCGAGGAGTGGCTTGACGCAATCGTCGAAGCTGGCGGACCCGGCGATCGGGCTCGAACCGTCGCAGCCCGTCCTGATGGGCTGAGTGACGGCTGCTTCGATTCCGCGGGCGACTTCATCGCTGAGACAGTGGATTACGACGACCCCACCACCGCATGCAACACCCTGTATCCGTATCACTCGGAGCCCCGTTATGAGGCGGGCGAGCCGCTGTCGCGCGACGTAATGAAGTGCCAGCTGGTGGCGCCGCAGCGCTCTGACTATCCGACGATGACAGACCAGCAGTGGGATGAGCTTCAGGCGACCTTCCCCGACGGTGTGTGCGACTGGACGCAGCCAAGCCAGGGGTACGCCGAGTTGGCGGGTACATGGCTGGATTTCGGTACGACGCAGCGAACCGCGCTGACGGGTCCCACGATCAGCGGGGACGCGTACATCGGGGAAACCCTGACCGGTGATGCAAGCTCGTCGACGGGCGGCGCGACCCTCGCGTTCCAGTGGCTCGCCGACGGGGTGCCGATCGAAGGCGAGGATGGTGCGACCTTCGTTCCCACAGCGGCGCAGGACGGCTCGCGCATCACCGTGCGTGTGACAGCGTCCGCTGACGGGTTCGTGCCGGTGACGGCGGTCTCCGAAGTGACCGCCGCGGTGGGTGCGCGCCCGGAGCCGACGCCAACGCCGACCGATCCGACGCCAGACCCGAGCGAGACGCCCGGTGAGGAGTGGGCAACCGTCACTCTGAGCTCCACCAGTGTCGCGCAGGGCGGCTCGTTCACAGTCAATCTCGCGGGACTGGCGCCCGGCCAGCAGGTTGCGGCAACGGTGTACAGCGATCCGTACGTCATCACCGGCATCCCGCCGGCATCGAGCAGCGGCACCGTGTCGTTCACGGTCGCGATCCCTGCGGACTTCACGCCGGGCGCGCACACGCTCGAGATCACGTCAGGCACGCTGGAGCCGATCCGCATCGCGATCGTGGTGCAGCGCGCGGGTGACCTCGGAGCCCTCGGTGCCAACGCGCCGTGGGGACTCGCGCTGGCAGCCGCGCTGCTGATCGCGATCGGCGGTGTGGTCGTCATCCTTCGTCGACGCTTCGCCATGGCAGACGGAAACGGAGACGGAGAAAACTGACACGTCTCAGGTGGACGCGGTCCACCTGAGAGCACTGAGGGGTTCCACTCCGGTGGGGCCCCTCAGTTGCGCCGACTGGACGGATGATTGCCGGGCGCAGCATCGACGTGTCGACGGGCGGCTCGGGTCAGGAGCCGCCGTCGAGCTTGTCGACCAGGTCCAGGCCGCGTCGGGCCCAGGCGATCTCACTCTTGGCCCGTTCCACGAGGCCTTCGTACGCGAAATGCTTGTAGGCCACGATGCGCTCGTGCTCCTGCTCCGGCGACGCCTTCAAGCGCCGTTCCAGCATGGGGTTCGGTGGATCGACGTGGTCGATCTTGCGGAGCTCACCGTCCCACTGGGCGAGTTCGCCTTCCCACTGCTCGATGTGCCGCAGGAAGAACTCTCTGGCGGCCTCCGGTGACGCGGACTCCAGGTACGCGGCGCGCAGGTGGGCTGGGTCGCGTACCCGCTGATACTCGAGCGGGGAGGCCATCCAGGCGAGGAACGCCTGGTCGCCGGCATCCGTGACGTGATACATGCGCCGTGTGCCGCGCTCGCCGCGGGCTTGCTCTTCGGCTTCAATGAGCCCGTCAGCTTCCATCTTGCGCAGTTCCGGGTATATCTGCGAGTCCGGGGCGTGCCAGACATGACCCACGGACTGCGTGAACTGTTTGGCCAGTTCATACCCCGATAGCGGTCCGACCCGCAGCAGCGCGAGGAGCGCGTAGCGAAGGCTCACGGCATGCCCCTTCCTGTCGAATCCGCTCCCGTGATGCTACCGATATGTCGCGAGACTGCACCCGCGCCGCGAGACAGCGTGTTGCGTGTGCTGTCTCGCGGGCAGGATGCAGTCTCGCGGGGTGTTCTCGTCTACTCAGTCGTTCTTGTAGCCGGTGCGCCAGCCGCCGTGGTAGGTCTGGCGGGCGACCGTCGAGTAGGGCACGGGGCTCACGACGACGCGGACCTCAGTCTGCTCGTGCGGTTCGACGGATGCCTTCTTCGAGCCACCGTTCGGCTCGCCCCAGACGACCTTGAGCTCGGTGCCCTCGGGGACATCGGGTGACACGGTAGCCAGCGACAGGCCGCGGCGCTCGTTGGACGAGTAGCCGGTGAACATCGAGTAGCCGACGACCGTTCCATCGGCATCCACGACAGCGTCGTAGTTGGCCGAGCCGTAGTTCGCCAGCGGCAGGTCGAAGAACTTGTAGTTCGGGCCGTCGACGTTCAGCAGCGACGTCCAGACCTTGCCGAGGTCCTCGGCATTCCACGCGAGGGTGACCTTCTTGCGCTGTGCGGCCGGGTCCATCTTCTCGAGCGCGTCGCGACCGATGAAGTCGTGGTCGAACTTGACGAACGACCCGTAGCCGAGCTCCCAGGGCGTCAGGTAGTAGTCCTCGATGTTCTCGGACACGAACGACCCGGCGAGCGTTCCGGTCGCCTCGTACGAGTTCGCCGGCAGCCAGTCACGGTACGCCTGCTCCTCGGCGCCGGTGTAGATCGCGGGAAGCGGGGAAGGAATCCAGCCCGACTCGAGCGTGTTCGACGGGTAAGCCCGCGAACCGACGGGCAGGAGGCCGAACTCGGCGCCAGCCTCGACGATCAGGTCGCGGATCTTGTGGTGGTCGGCGTAGGGGCCCCAGATCTCCAGGCCGGGGGCGCCGGCCATGCCGTGACGCAGAGTACGCACGTTCATGCCGCCGATCTTCATCTCCGACATGTTGAAGAAGCCGAGCTTCTCGAGCGGTCCGCCGTTGAGTTTTTCGATCACGGCCCAGGCGTTCGGGCCCTGGATCTGGAAGCGGTAGTACTTGCGCGAGACGGCGTCACCGTACGGGCGCGAGTTCGAGCGGCGGTCGACCTCGACGTCCAGGTTCTGGTAGCCGCCGGTCTCGCCGTGGAACATGAGCCAGTTCGATGCGGGCGCGCGGCCGACATAGACGTATTCGTCTTCGGCTTCGCGGAACAGGATGCCGTCGCCGATGACGTGTCCCGAAGCCGTCGTGGGAACGTACTGCTTGGCCTTGTTGACCGGGAAGTTCGCGACGGAGTTGATGGCGGTGTCGGAGATCAGCTTGATGGCATCCGACCCCTTGAGGAACACGTTGTCCATGTGGTGGGACTGGTCGTAGAGCACGGCGGTGTCGCGCCACGCCTTCTGTTCCTTGATCCAGTTGGTGAAGTCGGCTGGCACGACGGGGTAGATGTACGAGCCGATCTGGGAGTTGCGCAGCAACTCGACGGGCGATCCCGCCGCGTCGATGACCTGCTGCAGATTCTGAGGTGCCACGATGAACCTTTCTTTGGGGTGGTGATGGTCAGGGTCAGAAGACGACGGTGTGGTTGCCGTGTCGGATGACGCGGTCTTGTGCGTGCCACAGCACGGCGCGCGAGAGGACTGCCCGTTCGACGTCGGCGCCGCGGCGTTGCAGGTCGGCGGCGGAGTCGGCGTGGGTGACCCGTACGACGTCCTGCTCGATGATGGGTCCTTCGTCGAGGTCCTTGGTCACGTAGTGGCTCGTTGCGCCGATCAGCTTCACGCCGCGTTCCTTCGCCTTGCGGTAGGGACCAGCGCCGATGAAGGCGGGAAGGAACGAGTGGTGGATGTTGATGACCGGGACTGCGACGTCGTCGATGAAGTCCTCGGAGAGGATCTGCATGTACCGCGCGAGGACGACGAAGTCGACGTTGCCCGCGAGCAGCTTCACGATCTCGGCTTCGGCAGCCGACTTGTCCGGCCCCTGGGAGGGCACGTGGAAGAACGGGATGCCGAAGCTTCGGACGTCCTCGGCCATGTTGGTGTGATTGGAGATCACCATCGGGATCGATACGGGGAGCTCGCCGCGGCGGTGACGCCACAGCAGATCGAGAAGACAGTGGTCCGAGGTTGAGGCGAGCACTGCCATGCGTTTGGGAATCGACTGGTCGGTGAGTCGCCAGGTCATCCCGTACGGCTCGAGCGTCTCGGCGATGTCGCTTTCGATCTCTTCGAACGCCGCCGTCAAGTCCGGTCGGTGGAAGACGACGCGCTGGAAGAAGGCGCCGCCTTCGGGGTTGTCGGAGTACTGATCAAGACTCACGATGTTCGCCTTGTGGCGCGTGATCAGGCCGGTGACCGCCGCGACCAGGCCGGGCTGGTCAGGGCCGTGGACGATCAGGCAGGCGTGATCGCGCAGTGCTTCGTTGTGTACCGTCATGGCGTCAAGTCCTCCCCGCTCACTTCGCGATGAAGTCGCGGGCCCACGTCGCCGTAGCTTCCAGGCCACCGAACGTGTACATGTGCAGCTTCACGGCGCCGACCGAAGGGTCAGCGTCGAACAGCGCGGCGAGATCGGAAACGAACTTGTCAGGTCCCGCGGAACCCATGAGGTTCGTCAGCGAGAAGCCGTACTTCTTTACGATCATCGCGTTGGCTCCCACGCCGAAGCGCGACGCGAACGAGATGAGGCGCTTGATGCCGGCGGGGCCGGGCGTGCCGAGGCGGATCTGGGTGTCGATGCCGCGGTCGCGAACACCCTTGATCCACGCCATCACCGGGTCGGTGTCGAAGCTGAACTGGGTGAGGATCACGGCATCCAGGCCGGCATCCTTCAGGGCGGCAGATTTGTCTTCGAGGTGCTGCCACAGGACGTCGGTGGCGATGTCGGGGTGGCCCTCGGGGTAGCCGGCGATCGACACCTCCTTGACGCCGTACTGCTGCAGGACTCCCGAACGGATCATCGTCAGCGCGTCGGGGTAGGGGCCCTCCGGCGTCGCGGGGTCGCCGCCGACCGCGAACACGTGCTCGGTGGCGCCGATCTCGGCAAGTGCGCTGAGGAATTCCTCGAGCTGCGCCTGGGATGCGATGCGGCGCGCAGAGATGTGCGGGACGGGGACGAACCCGAGCTCTTTGACGGCCTTGGCTGCAGCTACCCGCATCGGCAGGTCTTCGTTCCCGAGGAAGGTCACGTTGACCTTCGTCCCGGCCGGGATGAGCGAGGCGGCCTCGGTGAGACCGACGACGTCCTTCTCTTTTCCGGTGATCTCGAGGGAGTAGCCCTCGACGAGACGTTTGGCCGACTCGGTCGTCGGTGTGGCGTGTGCCATGGCGAGTGGTCCTTTCCGCTGCCAGGAGTGCGTCGTTGCAGTCTGCAGCAATTTTACCTATGGGCATAGGCAATGTCTAGAGGTACGAAAGCGAGGAGGGGATACCCGACGCCCGGTCGGATATCCCCTCCTCGGGAAGGCGCCGCTCAGCGCGCTCGGCTCGCGGCGGTCTCGTTCTCGAGGATCTGCAGCTCGCGCGCGTCGACGAGCATCCGCTGCAGCAGAGCATTGAGGCTCGTGATCTCGTCGGGTGAGAGGTGGGCGAGGATGATGTCCTGGCCCCTCATCGAGATCGGGAGCATGTCGTCGTGCATCTCGACGCCGTCGCGTGTCAGGTACATGGGCCGGGAACCCCGGGGGCCGTCCATCAGGACGATCAGCCCCCTGCCGACGAGCGTGTTCACGCTCTTGGAGACCACTGCCTTGTTGACGCCGATGAACTCGGAGACCTCGGTCGCGGAGAATCCGGGGTTAAGCGCCAGGACCGAAATCACCCGCCAGTCGTTGGTGCCGAGGCCGAAACGGCGTCTCAGCTCGTTCGATTCTCGCCACACCAGAGCATTGGACAGCAGCGCGAGCAGGCGCGGCGTGAAGTTATCGGGGTCGACGGTGTTCTGAAGTGGTTCCCACTGGATGCGTTGATCGAGCCGGTCCATGTGGTCCTTCGCGCGTCGGGATCTGAGTCTGGTCGGGTTGGGAGTGACAGTAGTAGACGATCGGGGTCGGGCGAGGAATCTGCCCGACCCCGATCGTGTGAGGTGCTTCTTAGTGCGCCATCGCCGCGAGGGCTTCGGGGTCGATGGTTGCGATCGAGCGGGTGTCCTGGAACGCACGGATGCCTTCGATACCCTGCTCGCGACCGATGCCGGACTGCTTCATGCCGCCGAACGGAGCACGCAGGTCGAGGCGGGTGGCGCCGTGGTCGTTGACCCAGACGTATCCGCACTCGAGCGCGCCTCCCACCCGCTGAGCAGCTTCGGGGCTTCCCGTCCACACCGACCCGCACAGGCCTGCCCAGGTGTCGTTGGCCAGGCGGATGGCGTCGTCTTCGGAGTCGAAGGGGATGATCGGGATGACGGGGCCGAACTGCTCCATGGTGACAACGCGCAGGTTCGGGTCGGGGTCTACCACGATCGCCGGGCGCATGAAGTTGCCGCCCGCGAGCTCCCCACCGGGCAGCTCGCCGAACTCGCGCACGTCGGCGCCGGCATCCTTGGCCTCCTGGATGAGTTCCTCCACGAACGCTTTCTGCGCCGACGAGTGGAGCGGGCCCATCGTGGTCCCCTCATCGAGGCCGTACCCGATGACTGCCTTGCTCAGGCGGTCGGACAGACCGTTCACGACCTCGTCGAGGCGCGAGCGGTGCACGTAGACGCGCTTGGCGTTCATGCAGATCTGGCCGGTGGTGTCGTAGATCGCGGCGTACAGGCGGTCAAGGTGGGTGTCGTCGATGACAGCGTCTTCGAGGAAGATCGCCGCGTCGTTGCCGCCCAGTTCCAGGGTGACCCGAGTGAGCGTCTTCGAGGCCATCTCCATCATCCGCTTGCCGCCGTTCACCGATCCGGTGAAGCAAACCTTTGCGATGTCGGTGTTCTGAATCAGGCCCGACATGTTCTCGTCCTTGCCGGTGACGATGTTCAGCACCCCGGGCGGGAGCTTCTCTGCTACGCGCTGCACGAGCTTGGCGGTGGCAAGCGGCGCGGTCAGCGGCGGCTTGACGATCGCCGTGTTCCCGGCCAGCAGCGCGTGCGGAAGGGCTGCGCCCAGGATCGCGATCGGCCAGTTGAACGGGACGATGATCGTGGTCACACCCAGCGGCTGGTACGACACCTTCGTGTCGACGGGGATCGCGCCGGGCACCGCGGGGAGGGTGTGGTCGGTGTCGACCTCGTCGGCGAGCATGAGAGCAAGGTTCCAGCGGATCTCGAACACGAGTGCGTCGACCCACGCCTCGAAGCGGACCTTGCCGTTCTCTTGCGACAGGATCGCCGCGTCCTCGTCACGGTCATCCGCGATCCCGGCGATCGCCTCGGCCATCAGGCGTGCGCGCTCTTTCGCGCCCAGAGCCGCCCACGCCGGAAAAGCCTCTTTCGCGGCAGCAACCGCGTCGGCGACGTCCTGCGTCGAAGCGGACGCGGCCTCGCCGACAACCGCGCCCGGCTTTCCTGGGTCCGCGATCTTCAGCGTCTCGTCGGTGAACCGTTCGGTTCCTCCGATGAACAGACCGGTCCGTACACCAGCCTGCGTCAACGTGTCAGACATCCTGCACCTCTCTGTGTGTTGTCTTCCTGATTTCGGATGCCGTAGCACCCTCCCCGCGCCGGGCGGCGCGAGTCCATTGTGCAGCGCCGTCGTGGCGTTGGTAACCGTCTTCGGACAATTCGGATGCCGCGGGAGACGTCCGACCATGCCGTGCACCCAATCACCAGGATGACGCTTCAACGAGTTTAGGTGCATTCCTGTTTACTTGTAAATGAGTTTGTGTTAGCGTCACTGCGTCGCCCCGGCTGAGCCGGTGGCCACCCGAACGAGAGTCGATGATGACCCCCGCGGTCCGTCGCTCTCCTGTCATCGATGAGGAGGCATGTGATGGGTCGAACGTCCCCTGTAGCGCAGGAGCGTCGGAGCGTCGAGGAACTCGAGGATCTCGCTTTCGAGCTTCGTCAGAAGCTCCTGAACCTGTGCGGTACGTACGAGGGAGCAGTGCACATCGGCGGTGATCTGTCCTCTGCCGACATCTTCACCGTGCTGTTCGAGTACGGACTTAATGTCGACCCCACCAACCTCGGCGCCCGGCTCCTTACGCGAACTGCCAGCCCGTGTAGGCCTCCGCGAGGTAGGTCTGGCCTGCTTCGGACTCGACGACCGAACGCAGCTCGCCGATCTGGCGGCGGCGATCGAAGTCGGATGCCTCGGGAGTCAGGTGCAGCATGCTCGTCATCCACCAGGAGAAGTGCTGAGCCTTCCAGATGCGCTGCAGGGCCGTCTCGGCGTAAGAATCCAGCAGGCGCTCGTCGCCGTCGTTGAGCAGCGCTCCGAGTGCCCGGTCGAGCAGTACGACGTCGGCGACGGCGAGGTTCATGCCCTTGGCTCCCGTCGGCGGAACGGTGTGGGCGGCATCCCCGACAAGGGCCGCGCGTCCGCGCCGCAGTTCGTAAGCGACGAAGCTGCGGAACCGCAGCACGTCCCGCTGGAAGATGGGCCCCTCCTGCAGCGTCGTGCCGGGAACGCACGATTGCAGGGTCTCCCAGATCTCGGCCTCGCTCATCGCGTTCGGATCGGTCTCCGGATCGCACTGGAAGTACATCCGCTGCACGGTGGCGCTGCGCTGGCTGATGAGAGCGAAGCCGCTCGGGGAGTTGCTGTAGATCAGCTCTTCCGAGCTTGGTGGCGCTTCGCACAGGATGCCGAACCAGGCGAACGGATACTCGCGGAAGTATCCGCCGGTCGACGATCCGGTGACGGCGGCGCGGACCAGGCTGCGGGAGCCGTCACCGCCCACGATGAAGTCGGCCTCAATCTCCAGCGGCGAGCCGTCAGGGTTCGTCGCGAACACGCGGGGTCGATCGGTCTCGATGTCTTCGACACGGTCGACGGTGACACCGAACCGAAGATCCTGCCCGGCAGCCAGGCGTACCGCGATCAGGTCGATGAGCACCTCGTGCTGCGGGAAGAGCCAGACACTGCGACCCGTGAGCGCGGGGAAGTCGATCCGATGCCCCTCGCCCTGGAACCGAAGCTCGATGCCGTCGTGGCGGTTTCCGACAGACTTCACGCGCGGGGAGGCGCCGGTCTCGTCGAGGAGCTGCACGGTGGGGTATTCCAGGATGCCGGCGCGGATCGTCTTCTCGATCTCCTCGCGGGTGCGCTGATCGAGCACGATCGAGTCGATGCCTCGGGCGGCAAGAAGGTGTGACAGCAGCAGCCCGGCGGGGCCGGCGCCGACAATGGCAACCTGAGTGCGGACGGTGGACATGGCGTCTCCTTCGACGGATGCGGGTCTCCGCCGAGTCTGCAACATCAGACCGGTTCGAACCGGCACTTTCCCATTGAACGGGACCAGATCGCGGTCAGAGTCGCTGGCGTCGAAGATCGCTCTCGATCGCTGCGACTGCATCCCGCAGCGCGGCGACCGCCGGCGTCGGGTCGGCATCCCGGGGAAGCACGACGGATAACGCGGCCACGACTTCGCCTTCGTGGCGAAGCGGAACCGCCACACCCGTGGACACCGACTGAATCGATCCGGGCGCGATAGCCACACCGTCGCGTCGGATCCCCGCAATCACGCGCTCGAGTGTCCGCGGGTCGGTGATGGTCTCGCCTGACACGGCGCGCAACGGGCCGCCCAGAACACTCGCGCGCACCGCCGCCGGCGCGTAGGCGAGCAGGACGAGGCCCGACGACGAGGCGTGCAGCGGAAGCCGACCAGCGATGCGGGTGATGTTGGCACCGGCATCCGGATGCGAGAGACGTTCGATGAACAGCGCTTCATCCTTCTCGCGTACGGCGAGCTGCGTGTGCTCGCGGATCGTCGTTTGCACCGCCTCCATGTGAGGGAGGGCCGCCGTTCGCAGGCGTAGTGCCGAGGATCCGCGCAGGGCGAGTTCCCACAGGCGCATGCCCAGGCGGATCTGCGCATCCTCGTCCCGATCGAGCAGGCCGGCCGAAACGAGGTCATCCACGATGCGGTGGGCGCTGGAGGACGGGAGCCCCGACCGTCGACCGATCTCGGATGCCGACTGCACGGTCCGTTCGGACGTGAAGGTCTCCAGGACGCGCACGATGCGCTCTGTCATCGAGTCACCGGTGGGCGAGTTCGCCATGGCGACAGCTTGGCATGTGCCGAACAGCCACGCAGCCGCCGAGGTTTCCCTGCGGATTCATATCGCCCTGCTCGGTCCGCATCGGCGCCCGCCTCGCTACGCTCGAGGTATGACCCGCGCAGCGATGTACAACGAAGTCGGAGGACCCGAGGTCCTGTTCGTGACCGAGGTCGAAGACCCTTCGCCGGGCGCACGGAAGGTGCTGGTCGCCGTCGAAGCTGCCGGGCTGAACCCCTACGACGCGAAGGCTCGCGGCGGATTCATCCCCTCGGACGCCCCGTTTCCGCGACGCATCGGTGGCGACTTCGCCGGCTCAGTCCTTGCAGCCGGTGAGGGGGCTGCCTACCCGGATGGCACGCCGGTCGCTGTCGGGGATGCCGTCATGGGTCGCGCTGCGGGTGCGATCGCCGAGCAGGTGATCGCGAATGCCGCAGAGATCGCTCGGCGGCCCGAGGGGCTCGCGGTCGAGGTGGCGGGTGGCCTGCATGTTGCCGGTCTCACGGCGGTTTCGTGTCTGGCTACGGTGCCGGTCGGCGAGGACGATGTCGTGCTGGTGGGCGGCGCGAGCGGCGCTGTCGGTCTCGTGGCGTCGCAGCTTGCGATCGCCCGCGGCGCGCGGGTGATCGGTTCGGCATCCGTGGCCAACCACGACTTCTTGCGGTCGCTCGGGATCGAGCCAGTTGAGTACGGCGAGGGGCTCGCCGAGCGAGTGCGCCATCTCGGCGAGATCACCGCGGTCATGGACTGCCACGGCCGCGACGCACTGGATGTGGGAATCGAACTTGGCGTCTCGGTCGACCGGATGGTCGCGATCGCCGCCTACGCGGCCCTCGATGAGCTGGGAGTGCACAACGTCGAGCGTGCAGCCCGCACGCCCGAGAACCTGAGGGCCCTCGGCGAAGACATTGCCGCCGGCAGAATCGTCTTCCCCGTTGTGGCGACCTACCCGCTCGATGAGGTGGTGGCAGCGTTCCAGGCGCTCGAGTCCTCGCACGAACCGGGCAAGATCGTCATCCTTCCCTGACGACGAACCTCAGGCGCGCCAGACCGTCTTCAGGTTCATGAACTCACGGATGCCGGCAGCGGCAAGCTCTCGCCCGACGCCAGAGTTCTTGATGCCCCCGAACGGCAATTCCGGGTGCGAGACGGTCATGCCGTTGACGAACACGGCGCCGGCTTCGAGGCGGTCGATGAACCATTCGATCTCGTCGTCGTCGGTGCTCCACAGCGAGGAGGACAGCCCGAACGTCGTCGCGTTGGCGATCTCGACGGCCTCCTCACGGGAGTCGACGCGAAACACCGTGGCCACCGGGCCGAAGGCCTCCTCCTGGAACAGGCGCATATCCCGCGTGACACCGGCGAGGACCGTCGGCGGGTAAAACCAGCCCGGTCGGTCGGGGACCGAGCCGCCGGTCAACGCCTCGGCGCCGTGCGAGAGGGCATCATCGACGAGCTCAGCGAGTTCGTCCCGGCCGCTCTCGGTCGCAACGGGGCCTACGTCGGTGCCCTCGTCGAGGGGGTCGCCAACGCGCAGCGCTGCGGTCTTCTCCACGAACCGTGCCACGAAATCGTCGTAGACGTCGGTGTGGACGATGAACCGCTTGGCAGCGATGCAGGACTGTCCGTTGTTCTGGTTACGCGCGGTCACCGCGACCGATGCCGCGGCCTCGAGATCCGCTGTCGGCATCACGACGAACGGATCCGAGCCGCCGAGCTCGAGCACGACGTGCTTGACCTCGCTGCCCGCGATCGACGCCAGAGAGCGGCCCGCAGGTTCTGATCCGGTGAGGGTGGCCGCGACCACCCGCGAGTCGCGCAGGACCCGCTCTACTCCGGATGCCGGGATGAGCAGCGTGTGGAACGAGCCGACGGGGAACCCGGCGCGCTCGAACAGGGTGTCGAGGTAGAGCGCCGAGCGGGGAACGTTCGAAGCGTGCTTGAGTAGCCCCGTATTGCCGGCCATGAGCGCCGGGGCGGCAAAGCGCATGACCTGCCACAGCGGGTAGTTCCACGGCATGACGGCGAGCACGATGCCCAGCGGCGCCCAGCGGGTTCCGGCCGCGGACGCCTTCACCGAGGACGGGTCAGCGAGCGTCTCGGCTGCGAGGAAGTCCTCGGCGTTGTCGGCGTAGAACCGGCATCCGCGAGCGCACTTGAGTACCTCAGCGCGAGACTGGGCGAGGGGACGCCCCATCTCGATCGTGATGGTGCGCGCCATCTCGTCGGCATCAGCCTCCAGCAGTTCGGCGGCGCGGCGCATCCATCCTGCGCGCTCAGCGAACGTCGTGTCGCGCAGGGCGACGAACGCCGACTGTGCGGCAGCAATGCGGCGCTCGACCTCGGCC
>NZ_DBHD01000051.1:1901-5073 GCF_002296025.1 Microbacterium sp. UBA837 | reverse complement strand
GTGATCCTCGGCTATGTCGAGGAGGCCGCCGCGCTGGCGTTCTTGTACTCCATCGCGGAGGCGTTGGAAGACAAGGCGATGGACCGCGCCCGCGCAGGATTGCGGGCACTGTTGAAGCTGGTGCCCGACACCGCACGGGTCCAGCGCGGCGACGCCACGGTCGAGGTGGAGGCGAAGGAACTGCGCGTCGGTGACGTGCTCGTGGTCCGGCCGGGCGAGCGGATTGCCACGGACGGCATCGTGCGCGCCGGGCGGAGCAGCCTGGACACGTCGGCGATCACAGGCGAGTCGATCCCGGTCGAGGTCGAGCCCGGCACCGACGTGTCGGCCGGGTCGATCAACACCACCGGCGTCCTCGAAGTCGAGGCCACCGCCGCCGGCACCGACAACTCGCTCACCACGATCGTGGAGCTGGTCGAGCAGGCCCAGGCCGAGAAGGGCGACCGCGCCCGCCTGGCCGACCGGATCGCCCGACCCCTCGTGCCCGGGGTGATGATCCTCGCCGTGCTGGTCGGCGCGCTCGGGTCGCTGCTGAGCGGCGACCCCGAGCTGTGGATCACCCGCGCCCTGGTCGTGCTGGTCGCAGCCTCGCCATGTGCTCTGGCGATCGCCGTCCCGGTCACCGTCGTCTCTGCGATCGGCGCAGCCTCCAAGTTCGGCGTGGTCGTAAAGTCCGGGGCCGCTTTCGAGCGATTCGGTGGCATCCGCCACCTCGCCGTCGACAAGACCGGCACCCTGACTCGCAATGAGCCCACCGTGACCCGTGTCGTCACCACCGGCGCGACCAAGGATGACGTGCTGGCATGGGCAGCGAGCCTGGAAGGTCACAGCACACATCCCCTCGCCGCAGCGATCACCAACAACGCGGTTCCCGGCGCTCCGGCTGCTACCGACGTCCGCGAGACCGCGGGCCACGGCATCGTCGGCACCCTCGACGGTGCTCGTCTCGCGGTAGGGAGTCCACGCTGGCTGGACGCTGGCACGCTGGCCGACGAGGTGCAGGCGATGGAGTCCGAGGGCATGACCGTTGTGATCGTCCACCGCAACGACCAGCCCGCCGGAGCGATCGGAGTGCGGGACGAGCTGCGCCCCGAGGTTCCCGAAGTCATTGACACACTGAACCGGCGTGGGATCGGCGTGACGATGCTCACCGGCGACAACGCCCGCACCGCCGCCGCCCTCGCCGCACAGGCCGGCATCAGCGACGTACGTGCCGAACTACGCCCCGAGGATAAGGCCACCGCTGTCGCGGAACTGTCGAAGTCGCAGCCCACCGCCATGATCGGGGACGGTATCAACGACGCCCCCGCTCTCGCAGCCGCCGACCTAGGGATCGCGATGGGAGCCAAGGGCGCCGATGCCGCCATCGAGTCCGCCGACGTCGCATTCACCGGCCACGACCTGCGCCTCATTCCGCAGGCCCTCGCCCATGCCCGCCGCGGCCGCAATATCATCAACCAGAACGTCATACTGTCCATCGCGATCATCGCTGTCCTCCTACCGCTGGCGATCACCGGAATCCTCGGACTTGCGGCCGTGGTGCTCGTCCACGAAATCGCGGAAGTCATCGTCATCCTCAACGGCCTCCGCGCGGCGCGGCGCACGCACCATGACCGGGCCCGCTGACAGCCGTGCGCCCGGGAGGGCGGGTGCCGTATTGAGTGCCGCCGGCCCAATTGGTGCGCGCGTGCGACCCCGACTGTTTCTGCTCGCGTTCGCCGTTGCCGCCAGTGCCGTGCTGATCGACCAAGGCACCAAAGCACTCGCCCTCGCACGGCTCAGCGAACAAGCCCGCATTCCGCTCCTCGGAGACTTGCTCGGCCTACAACTCGCGTTCAACCCCGGCACCGTCATGTCCCTCGGATCCGGCTCAACCTGGCTGATCACCCTCATCGCGGCCGCAGCATCCGTGGGTCTGCTCCTTGCCGCCACACGCGCCCGCACCGCGGGGTGGGCCGTCGTGATCGGGCTAATCTGGGGCGGCGCGGTCGGTAACCTCCTAGATCGGCTGTTTGCTCCACCCGGATTCGGAGTGGGTCATGTCACAGACTTTCTCGCCTACGGCAACCTGTTCATCGGTAACCTCGCCGACGTCATCATCGGCATCGGCGTCGGATTCGGCCTCCTGCTATACCTCCGTCAGGGAAAGACCCGAGCATGATCTTCTCCTCCGTTCTGCAGGCGATCGGGCTGTTCCTCGCGACGAACATCGACGACATCATCGTGCTCTCTCTGTTCTTCGCCCGCGGCGCCGGGCAACGGGGAACTACAGTTCGGATCCTCGTTGGTCAGTATGTGGGATTCGCAGGTATTCTCGGCGCCGCCGTGCTCGTATCCCTCGGCGCTGGGGCGTTTCTGCCTCCAGAGGTGATTCCCTACTTCGGGCTCATTCCGCTAGGTCTAGGGCTGTGGGCGGCTTGGCAAGCCTGGCACCGCCGACACGACGACGATGACGATGACGATGAGAGCAAGATCGAAGGCAAGAAGGTCGCTGTCTGGGCCGTGGCTGGAGTCACCTTCGCTAACGGTGGGGACAACATCGGCGTCTACGTTCCCGTCTTCCTCAGCGTGGGGCCCGCTGCCGTCGTCGCATACTGCGTTGTGTTCCTCGTGTTCGTTGCAGTGCTGGTGGTCGTGGCCAAGTTCATTGCCACGCGACGTCCGATCGCGGAGATCCTGGAACGTTGGGAGCACATCTTGTTCCCTCTCGTTCTTATCGGGCTTGGCATCTTCATCCTGATCAGCGGGGGAGCATTCGGGCTCTGACACAACCGTCATGCAGGGCAATTTAGGCAGCTGCGCGTCTAGACGTCATGATTGTCGCCGCTCTGAGCTACTCGACGACGCCGAGCGATTGTTCCGCCGAACGCAATTGACAAGGCTGTCCTAGCTCACCCGTTATCGTTGTCGCGGCTATAGACCTCTTCCCGTCCGACGACCGCGCCGGCGATATGGCGTGTCGGGCCGTGGCCGATCCCAGCTCGCGACCGGCGCGACGCTCCGCGAGCGAGAGGAACGGCATGATGACGACGCTGAGGGCGGTGATGACGATACCGAGAGTGGAGTGCTTGACGTCCACTTGGTCGATGAGGGCTCTTCGCAGTTGAGGGTGTAGTCGAGGTTCGCGGGTCGATTGCCGGATAGGCGTCGAGGTCTTCCAGGATGGAAGTTC
>NZ_DBHD01000051.1:0-1509 GCF_002296025.1 Microbacterium sp. UBA837 | reverse complement strand
CCTGACCACGTTCTGCCGTCTCGACGAGCTCGGCCTCGAGGCTGTAGGTCAACATCTCGAGGCGGATCGGGCGGTGATCGAGTGCCGCGTCGTCGAGAACGATCCCTGGTGCCGGAAGTGCGGCGCGGAAGGCGTCCCGAGAGACACCGTGGTGCGTCGGCTCGCGCATGAGCCGTTCGGGCACCGGCCCACGACACTGCTGGTCCGGGTGCGCCGCTACCGGTGCGCGCACTGCGGGAAGACGTGGCGGCAGGACACCACGAAGGCCGCCGCGCCGCGGGCGAAGATCTCGCGTGGCGGGCTCGGGTGGGCGCTGACGGCGATCGTGGTCGACCATCTCACGGTGACCCGCGCCGCGGCCGGTCTGGGGGTGTCCTGGCATACCGCGAACAGTGCGATTCTCGCCGAGGGTCGGCGTCGTCTGATCGACGCTCCCGGCCGGTTCGACGGGGTCACGACCCTGGGCGTCGATGAGCATGTCTGGCGTCACACCCGGTACGGCGACAAGTACGTGACCGTGATCATCGACCTCACGCCCGCCCGCGAGAAGACAGGCCCGGCCCAGCTGCTCGACATGGTCGAGGGCCGTTCGAAGGCCGTGTTCAAGCAGTGGCTCGCGGCACGGCCCAAGGAGTGGTCCAAGCGGATCGAGGTGGTCGCGATGGACGGGTTCAGCGGCTTCAAGACGGCCGCCGCCGAAGAGCTGCCCGACGCGGTCCCGGTGATGGATCCGTTCCATGTGGTCCGTCTCGCCGGCGATGCGCTCGATGTGTGTCGCCGCCGCGTTCAGCAGGATCTACACGGACACCGCGGGATGAAGGGCGACCCGCTCTATCAGGCGCGCCGCACCCTGCACACCGGCGACAAGCTACTCACCGACCGGCAACGCGCTCGGCTGGAGGCGCTGTTCGCGACCGAGGAGCACGTCGAGGTCGAAGCGACCTGGGGCATCTACCAGCGCATGATCGCCGCGTATCGCGAACCCGACAAGAAGAATGGCAAGCAGATGATGCAGACCCTGATCGACGCGGTCAGCACCGGGGTTCCTGCCGCGCTCGTCGAGATCCGCAAGCTCGGCCGCACCCTCAAGCAGCGCGCCGCCGACGTGCTCGCGTTCTTCGATCGGCCCGGCACCTCGAACGGCCCAACGGAGGCGATCAACGGACGACTTGAACACCTCCGCGGCTCCGCGCTCGGCTTCCGGAACCTCACGAACTACATCGCAAGAAGCCTGCTCGAAGCCGGAGGATTCAGACCCCAACTACACCCCTAATTCCGAAGAGCCAGTTTCCCTCAGCCAGCTCCTTGAGCGCGGCCTTCTCCAGCTCCGCTTCCGCGAGCAGACGCTTCAGGGTCGCATTCTGCTTCTCCAGCTCCTTCAGGCGCTTTGCGTCGTCGGCCTTGAGGCCGCCGTACTGGTTCCGCCACCGGTAGTACGTCTGCTCGGACACCACGAGCTCCCGGCACACCGCCGCGACGTCCTGACCGTCGGCGAGCATCCTGTCGGCC
>NZ_DBHD01000054.1:0-4434 GCF_002296025.1 Microbacterium sp. UBA837 | reverse complement strand
AGGGAGGGATAAGTGGCAGTAACGGATTTGAGTTGGCGGGTGGTGAGGCCGAGTTTGATGGCGAGGCCGAAGGTATTGATGAGTTCGGAGTAGCCGGGGCCTAGGAGGTGTGCGCCGAGGATCTGGTCCGATGCGGTGTCAATGATGATCTTCGCTGCGGCGGTGGTTTCGGCTACCCGGTAGGTGGAGTACCAGTCGCTGAAGCCGCATGCGCTACAGCCCCGGCCGGGGGCGTGCGCGCGCAACAATAGAGCCACCGACAGGAGAGAGTCGTGAAGATCCCCGAGCCCTTACGGCTGTGGTGGCACGATGGCGCCGGCGTGCGCGTGCTCCGCTACAGCAGCCGCCAATGGGCCGTCCTGGCGCTTGTGAGCCTCATCTGCACCCTCGCCAGCCTCATCCCCGTTGACAGCCCCTTGAGTCGTTCCATGCTCGCGGTCGTGCCCTATCTGCTCGTGCCCGCCGGCCTAGCCGCCACGACTTTCGCGATCGTCGCCGCGGTGCTCACGCACCGGTTCCGGCGGGCTAGCCGAAGGTGACCCTTACAGCTGTAGACCGGGGCCCGCAGTAGCTCGGGCCGAAGAGGACCGGGAAGGGACTCGGACGCCCGCTCGCCAGCAGAGATGTGGCGGCATTTGAGTGCTCTTTGGTGTGCGCTGTAGGCTGTGGGGGATGGTCTCTTCGGCCCGGATTCCGCGCTCCGCGACGCTGAACGAGCAGTGGTTGATAATGAGACTCATTACCAGCGTCGGTCTGACGTTGCTACTGATGCTCGGTCTGGCAGCAACGGCGCATTCGGAATCGAGCGAGGCGGCGTCTATTCCGCTCATGGTATCCGGGCTGATGGACCCGCACGTGGCACCGGTGGCCGACGCCCCCGCAGAGCACGAGGAAGCCGCCAGCGGCGCATGGTCCGAATCGAACGCGCTGGCCGGTGCGGCGTTGTGTGTGTTCGGTGTTCTGTGTGGCCTGACGTTCATGGTGGCCTTGCGAACGCTGTGGCGTCGACGGATATCGCCCGTTCTCAGTGAGGTGTCGCGGGTGCCTTCGCTGCTTGCTGTGCCGGCCCTGCGCGCGCATCCGGTGGTGTTGTCGTTGACGCAGTTGGGTCTTTCTCGAACCTGAACTCTGGCACGCCGCCCCGCGGGGTGGTGCTTCCCGGGCTGCGTGCCCGGGATCTTCCCTGTGCCGTGTCTTGGTTTGGAGTACCCGTGAAAACCCCTCTAAAGGTGACCCTCGTCACCGCTGCCGTCGTAGCCGTGCTGGTTGTGGCCGCGCTGATCTACGTCCTTATCGACCGCAGTCAAACCCCTGCCTCTGGGGAAGGATCCTCGCCGCCGCAGGTGTTGCGAGAAAGTTCGCATGTTCTCGATGACGGAGGCGAGGGTGCCGTCACCGTGGTGGAGTTCTTGGACTTCGAGTGTGAGGCGTGTGGCGCCTTCTACCCCATCGTGGAGGATCTGCGGCAGCAGTTCGCGGGGGAGATCACCTACGTCGTCCGGTACTTCCCGCTCCCAGGTCACTTCAACTCGAAGAACGCGGCCCTGGCCGCCGAGGCAGCGGCGCAGCAGGACCGGTTCGAGGACATGTACCACCGGTTGTTCGAGACCCAGGCGGAGTGGGGCGAGGCGCAGGAGTCGCGCGCTGACCTGTTCCGCGGCTTCGCGGAAGAGCTCGGGCTGGACATGGCCGCCTACGATGCCGCTGTGGCTGACCCGTCGACGGCAGAGCGGGTGGAGTCGGACTTCCAGGAGGGGCGTGCTCTCGGGGTGAGCAGCACTCCGACGTTCTTTGTGGACGGTGAGATCGCCGAGCTGCAGGAATGGGATGACCTCGAGAACGCCATTCAGGCCGCGGTGAACGGTGGCCGGTGATGCGGGCGCGATTGTCGCATCGACGGGTGATCATCGTCGGAGCCGGGCAGGCCGGACTCGCAGTCGCCGCCGCGTTGATCTCGGAGGGTCTGCGACCACAGCACGAGTTCGTGGTGATGGACGCGGCCGCGGCGGGGCAGCGCTCCTGGACGTCGCGGTGGCATTCGATGGAGCTGCTCAGCGACGCCCGGCACAGCGCACTGCCTCCACGCCAACTGCTGGGTGATCAACGCCGGCAGCCTCGAGCGGACGAGATGGCCGACTACCTCACCTTCGTGGAAGCCGGCCTGGGTGTGGAGACCGTTTGGAATGTCCGGGCTACCGGGGTGGAGCATCGGGGCAACGGCTCGACGCTGTTGCTGTCGACGACAGTGGGGGAGGTGCAAACCCGCAACGTGGTCTGCGCGACAGGTGCGCACACTCACCCGCGGGTCCCGGACTGGGCGGACGGGCTGATGGCGCCGGGGGTAGTGATCCATAGCAGCGAGTACTTGTATCCGAAGCAGATTCCCACCGGCGACGTGCTGATCGTCGTCGGCGGGAACAGCGGCGTGCAGCTGGCCCGCGAACTGTCTGCCTCGCACACCGTCACTCTGTCCACCCGCACTCCGCGCCAGCCTCGGCCCGCGATGAGCTACCCCGCCATGGCAGGCGAAAGCGTGCCGCTGTTCTCACGGACGCGGCGACCCGAGCCCATCTTCGGCGACAGCTACGAGCATCTGCGCCGCCGGGGCGTCACAATCGCCCCCGCAGTCGAGGCCGCGAACGGCGCCGTGGTGACCTTCGCCGATGGCACACAGGCGTCTCCCCGATCGGTGATCCTCGCCACAGGTTACGACCCCGGTGACCGTTGGCTGCCGCAACCCAACGGCTCTGCGCGGCCTCGGCGCACCATGACCGGTCTTCCCGGATTGTTCGTGGCGGGGATGCCGCGCTACGGCGGCCGTGGCTCCGACACCGTCGCCGGCGTATGGAAAGACGCGACGACGATCGCCCAGCACATCATCAACCGGCCCTGAAAGAACCATCCCGATGACCACAGAACCCGCCACCTTTCGTGCATCCTCACGCACGCTGCGCATGTCCGGCACTCTTCGGGGGCTCCGGTTGTTCTCCGCTGTAACGGGGGTGCTGATCGCTGTCGGTCTGCTGTTCGCTGCCGCACCGCCCGCGGCGGCGCATGACCAGATCGTCTCGTCCTCCCCAGAGGCCGGGGGCACCGTCAGCGAGGTCCCGGAGCAGATCTCATTGACGTTCAGCGGCGAGATCCTCACCGATTTCAGCGCGGTGATCGTCGAGGTGATCGCCCCGGACGGGCAGAACATCGCCTCCGGGGAACCAATCATCGACGGAACAACCGTCACCCAACCTGTCCAGCCGGGCCAGGCCGGCCTATTCACAGTGCGATGGCGAGTCGTCTCCAGCGACGGCCACCCCATCAGCAGCGAGCACCAGTACACGGTCGAGACCCTCACGGTTCCCACCAGCGCCCCCGCCCCCGAAGCTACCGAGGGACAGACACCCGACTCTTCTCCCACGGCCACTCCCGCCGGAGATGTGCATAACGGCCCCTCTGGTGGAGGGGAGGTCTTCCCCCTGCTCGCCGTTGTGGGCGGCGCGGTCGTGCTCGGGGGTGCCCTGATTGTCGTGCTCATGGTGGCCCGAGAGCGCCGACGCCGCGACCGGGAAGTCGCCGCCGAGTCCGGCAAGAACACCGCCACAGGGAAGGATGAGCCTGCCGATGAGTCGTGAGCAGTCCCAACGATTCGCGATCGCCTGTCTGGCCGCTGGTGTGGTCGTTCTCGTCGACCAGGCAACGAAAGCGGCCGCGCTAGGCGGAATGAGTCAGACCGAGCGCATCCCGCTGCTGGGCGACCTGCTCGGTCTGCAGCTTGCGTTCAACCCGGGAGCGATCCTCTCGCTCGGCGCTGATTTCACGGGGCTGCTCACCCTTCTCGGGGTCGGCGCGGTGGTGGTGTTGGTCGTCGCCGCGGCTCGGGCGAGGACGGAAACCTGGGCGGTGGGGATCGGACTGATCCTAGGCGGCGCGATCGGTAACGTTATCGATCGACTGTTCTCTCCGCCAGGGTTCGGGGTCGGACACGTCACCGACTTCCTCGCCTACGGGAACCTGTTCATCGGCAACCTCGCCGACGTCGCTCTCGGCGCCGGTGCCCTCGTCCTCGGCCTGAACATGTGGATCCGGCATCGCCGTGCCCGCGCGAAAGCAGCAGAGCAGGTCACCGCTCACTTGGGATCGGCGGCGGGGGCGGCGGTGACTGGACCATGATGGCGAAGCAGCGCACCCCGTCCGTGTATCAGCGCAACGCGTTCGCGCCTGGGCTGATCGCCGCCGCGGTGTTGTTCCTCGCTCCGGCGCTGATGGGCGGGGACTGGTTCACGCTGGTGTTGTTCGTTGCGGCAATTTTCGCCGTGATCGTGGGCTGGTTTGCGATCCAGGCGCGGCAATGGTGGTGGCTGCCGATATTCGCGGTGATCGCGGTGATCTGGAGCCCGGTGTTCCCGTTCCCGTTTGCCGGCCCGGTGTGGACGGCCGCGC
>NZ_DBHD01000217.1:0-2809 GCF_002296025.1 Microbacterium sp. UBA837 | reverse complement strand
GCGGCGATCGCGCTGATCACCAGCACGATTCCCCCGACGAAGACGGCGGGCCGCGCCGCCTCGACGTAGAGGTCGGGGATCAGCTCGCCACCGGCGCCGAGGAAGATCGCCGTGAGCACGGCAGTACCGAGGGCCAGTCCGATCTCGCGCACCGTCGAGTTGACCCCGGATGCTTTCGCGTGATCGACGATGCCGAGGGTCGCCAGCAGGGCCGTCGCCGACGGCGCGAACACGAGGCCCATCCCGACGCCGGCGATCACGAAGGGGGCGATCATCGCGGCGTAGGGGGTGTCGAGATCCAGGATGGCGGCGAGCCAGATCAGCGCTGTCGCTTGCATGACGAGCCCCACGACCATCAGGATGCGGGTGCCGATGCGCGGCGCGATCAGGCCCGCGAGCGGCGCGATCACCATCGGCGCCAGGGTCCACGGCGTCGTGCGCACCGCGGCTTCCCAGGGGGAGGCACCCTGCACGACCTGCATGTACTGGATGAGCAGGAAGATCGCGCCGAACGTACCGAAGCTGAAGCCGAAGCCGGCGATGTTGGTGACGGTGAAGCTGCGGTCACGGAACAACCGCATCGGAACGAGGGGCGCTGACGTGCGGGCCTGCCAGGCGACGAACCCAGTCAGGAGCGCCATGCCTGCGACAAGCTCCGCGATGACTCCGAACGACCCCCAACCGTCGTCGTTGCCCCGAACTATCGCGTGGACAAGCAGGACGACGCTCGGTGCGATCATGACGGCGCCGAGGAGGTCGAGTCGCACCCGTGCTCCGCGATCGTTGCGTAGAGCCCAGAGCGCGAAGGGGATGGCGAGGATCGCGATCGGGACGTTCAGCCAGAAGATCGCCTGCCAGTTCCAGCCCTCCATGATCGCACCGCCGACGAGTGGGCCGACGGCGACCCCGAGACCCGAGACGCCACCCCAGATCCCGATCGCGAGCGGACGGCGCTCGGGGGCGACACCGCCCGAGAGCAGCGCGAGCGACAGGGGGAAGATGCCGGCCCCGCCGAGTCCCTGGACGGCGCGGGCGACGATCAACTGCGAAGGATCGGTGCTGAGGGCCGCGAGCACTGACCCGATCCCGAAGACGGCGATTCCGATCGCGAAGACCGTGCGGCGCCCGAATCGGTCGCCGAGGGCAGATGCCAGGAGGATCGCGCCGGCAAAGGCCAGCGTGTAGGCGTTCACGAACCACTGCAGCTATTCGACGCTCCCGCCGAGGTCGCGGTGGAGCACCGGCAGGGCGTTGGTCATCACGAGGTTGTCGAGCGTGGCCATGAACATCGGAACCGACGCGGCCGCGACCACCAGGCCGAATGCACTATGCCGCGGTGCGGTGAGGTGCGAGGGCGGCGCAGGAGCCGGATCGAGCGTGGTGGTCACGGGATGCCTCCGTTGATGTAATCGGATGATTACTTGGACTGTAGTAATCGACTGATAACATGTCAAGCATGGTTCAGAACGGCACGCAACGACGCATGAGTTCCGATGAGCGCCGCGCCGAAATCCTGCTGGCCGCTCACGCTGTGTTCGGTGCCCGCGGGTACGAAGGAGCCACCACAGACGAGGTAGCTCGCGCCGCCGGCGTGAGTCAGCCGTACGTGGTCAGGTTGTTCGGAACGAAGGAATCGCTGTTCCTTGCCGTATTGCACGACGCTCTCGATCAACTGCTCGACGGATTCCGCGCCGAACTCGACGCCCCCGCCGACGCTCCGGCGCAGGAGCGTATGGGGGCTGTCTATCTTCGGCTTCTCCAGGTGCGGGGACTCCACCAGACCCTCTCGCACGCGTTCCTTCTCGGCGGTCATCCGGTGATCGGACCCGCCGCCCGCCAGGGCTTCGTGAAGGTCTGGCGCTTCCTCCGCGACGAGGCCGGATTCGATGCCGACACCGCCCAATCGTTCCTTGCGGAGGGGATGCTGATCAACACCATGATCGGGTTGCGCCTCATCGACGAGGTCGACGCGGATGCCGGCATCCACGAGCTCTTCGAAACATGCTTCCCGACCACGATGCGCGCCGTCCGCGACGTCGCGCCCCGCGGCAACGAACCGTGGTGATGGCTGTGCGGCGCCTCTTCCGGAGCGGCGAACCCACACCTTTCGCCGCGAACCCACGCGATCCGGCGCGTATCGCGTGTGGGGTGGGACCGAAACGTGTGGGTTCGGCGCGGGGCTGGGATCACGCGCGGTATCGCCACACCCCACCGGTAGGCTGGGGCGCGTGACCATGGAGATCGAGATCGGCCGCGCCAAGCGGGCTCGCCGCGCGTACTCGTTCGACGACATCGCCGTCGTCCCCTCGCGCCGCACCCGCAATCCCGAGGATGTCTCGACTGCCTGGTCGATCGATGCGTTCCAGTTCGACATCCCGGTGCTCGGCGCCCCGATGGATTCGGTTGTGAGCCCGCAGACGGCGATCATGCTCGGTCAGCTCGGCGGACTCGGTGTCCTCGATCTCGAGGGGCTGTGGACCCGGTACGACGACCCCGAGCCGCTGCTGGCTGAGATCGCGTCTCTCGACGAGGCGACGGCAACCTGCCGGATGCAGGAGCTCTACTCCGAGCCGATCAAGCCCGAGCTCATCCGTGAGCGACTGCAGCAGATCCGTGACGCCGGAGTCACGGTGGCCGGTGCTTTGACTCCGCAGCGCACCCAGCAGCTGTACGAAACCGTGGTCGCCGCGGGTGTGGACCTGTTCGTCATCCGTGGCACGACGGTTTCGGCCGAGCACGTCTCGAGCGTCGACGAGCCCCTCAACCTCAAGAAGTTCATCTACGACCTCGACGTGCCTGTCATCGTCGG
>NZ_DBHD01000112.1:0-15252 GCF_002296025.1 Microbacterium sp. UBA837 | reverse complement strand
GCTTAGCCGCGATCGGGGCGCGGCAGAGGAGCGGGAGCGCATCGCTCGCGACATCCACGACACTCTGGCCCAGACTCTTGCGGGCCTGGTGCTGTTGAGCGAGCGGGCGGGCAGGCAGGCGCGGGACGGGCGAACCGATGCCGCTGCCGAGGCGATCGCGACGATCGAGCAGACCGCGCGCGAGGCGCTCGCCGAGTCTCGCGCGCTCGTGGCGCGGATGGCAGCGGTCCCCGCCGATGATGCTCTCGCGGCAGCGATCGAACGTCTCGCCGCGCGCTTCCGTGCGGAGGTCGGTCTCGCGATCGACGTCGAGGTCGCGGCCGGTGTGGATCTCGATCGCGAACAGCAGGTCGTGCTGCTGCGCTGCCTGCAGGAGGCACTCGCTAACGTGCGCAAGCACGCGCGGGCGACATTAGTGGTCGTGACCGTCGCGCCCCACGGCGAGGGGATTGGGATGACCGTCCGCGACGACGGAGTCGGATTCGACCCCTCAGCTGCCCGCACCGGATTCGGACTCGACGGCATCAGCGACCGTGCAACACTCGCCGGAGGATCCGTTGAGGTCGACTCGGTCCCCGGCCGCGGCTCGGTCCTCACGATTCTGCTGCCGCGTGCAGGAGTTGCCGCATGATCCGGCTGCTGATCGCCGATGACCATCCCGTCGTCCGTGCCGGGCTTGCCGGTCTTTTCGCGGACGAGGAAGGCTTCGACGTCGTCGGGCAAGCGACCGACGGCGCGCAGGCAGTCGAGCTCGTGGCGCGCGAGAAGCCGGATGTCGTGCTCATGGACCTGCGGATGCCAGTGCTCGACGGCGTCGCTGCCACAGCGAGCATTGTCGCCATGGGCGACGATGCCCCGCGCGTGCTGATTCTCACGACCTACGAGAGCGACGACCAGATTCTCGCGGCGATCGAAGCTGGGGCGGCGGGCTATCTCCTCAAGGCCGCCCCGCAGGACGAGATCATCGCCGGCATCCGGTCTGTCGCAGCCGGGCAGACGGCGCTCTCCCCGGCGGTTGCGGCCCGACTGGTGTTACGGATGCGTGAGCCCGCGGCATCCGTGACCCTGACTCCGCGCGAGATCGAGGTGCTGCGTCTGGTAGCCCGGGGCCGCAGCAACAAGCTCATCGGCCTCGATCTCGGCATCGGTGAGTCGACGGTGAAAACCCACCTGCTGAAGGTCTTCGACAAGCTTGAGGTCGCCGATCGCACCCACGCGGTGACGGTAGCCCTGGAGCGCGGCATCCTCTAGCCCCCAGCCACCGTCGCTGAACCCACAGAGTCCGGCGCGAGCCCACACGATTCGCGGGCTGAAAGGTGTGGGTTCAGCGCAGAGGGTGTGGGTTCGGCAGAGAGGGGGAGACGGATGCTGCACGCGCCGTGAGACGCAGTGTCATCTATGATGAGTCGCAGTCCCACCTCTTGAAAGCGAGTTCGTCATGGCTGACACCTCCGCCTACGTTCCTCCCATCGATGACTACGCGTTCCTGTTCGCCGAGGCGTTCGGCACCGACGTCGTGGCCCGGGCCACAGACGGTGCGCTCTCCGCAGAAGATGCCGTTGACGCACTTTCTGCGGCAGGGGAGCTCGCCGCAGAGGTCCTCGCACCGCTGAACGCCTCCGGCGACCGCGAGGGAGTGACGGTGGTCGACGGTCAGGCTAAGACGCCCACGGGGTTTCCGGAGGCCTATCGTGCCATCGTCGACGCAGGCTGGGTCACCGCTGAGGCTCCCGAATCAGCGGGCGGGGACGGGCTTCCCGCGCTCGTGCAGGCGGGCCTCGGTGAGATGTGGAACGCCGCCAATACCTCGTTCGCACTCTGCAGTGCCCTCAACACCGGTGCGATCCACGCCCTGGACGCTTATGCCTCCGACGATCTGCGCGAGCAATACCTCACGCGGCTCGTCAGCGGCGAGTGGACCGGCACGATGAACCTCACCGAGCCGCAGGCGGGCACCGACCTCGGCGCGATCCGCACCATGGCGACCCCGAACGGCGACGGCACGTGGTCGATCAAGGGTCAGAAGATCTTCATCACGTGGGGCGACCACGATGTCGCCGAGAACATCGTCCACCTCGTCCTCGCCCGCACACCAGATGCCCCTGAGGGATCGAAGGGGATCTCGCTGTTCGTCGCCCCGAAGTTCCTGCCCGACGCGTCAGGCAACCCCGGGGAACGCAACGCGATCACGACCGTCTCGGTCGAGCACAAGCTCGGCATCCACGGGAGCCCGACCTGCGTGCTTGAGTACGAGGGAGCGACCGGTTTCCTCGTGGGCGAGCTCCACGGGGGCCTTGCCGGCATGTTCGTCATGATGAACTCGGCGCGGGTCGGCATGGGCCTGCAAGCCACCGGCATCAGCGACCGCGCCTACCAGCGCGCGCGAGCGTATGCCGAAGAGCGCATGCAGGGTGCGGTGCTGGACCGACCCGACGGAACCCCGATCGCGGAGCACCCCGATGTGCGGCGCCTGCTGCTGTCGATGGCGAGCGAAATCGCCGCGATGCGCGCCCTCGGTGTGTACGTCGGCGACCTGTTCGACCGGGCCACGGATGCTGACGGCATCCGTCTTGCCGAACTGTTCGTCCCGATCTTCAAGGGATGGACCACCGAAGAGGCACTGCGGATCACGTCCGATGCGATCCAGGTGCACGGTGGCATGGGCTTCATCGAGGAATCCGGGGCCCCGCAGCACTACCGCGACGCCCGCATCATGCCGATCTATGAGGGCACGACGGCCATCCAGTCCAACGACCTCATCGGCCGCAAGGTCATTCGAGACGGCGGCACGACTGTCGCGCGAGTGCTCCAGGAGGTCGCCGAGGCTATCGCCGCGCTTGAGGCGTTCGACCACCCGGTAGCGGCGCGCACCGCGAGCCGGCTCGAAAGTGCCCGCGCGGCGGCCGAAGAGGCTACAGCCCGGCTGATCGCGTTCGGGACGACCCGCGACGCATATGCCGTCAGCGTCCCGTACCTCATGCTCCTCGGATTCCTCGCCGGTGGGCTCATGCACGCCCGGATGCTCGCGGCAACGCTCGCGCACGACACCCAGACGGATACCGACGCGCGCCGCATCCGTGAAGCAGACGCCTACGGGGTCTATCACCTTTCACGCGTTGCGGGCCTGGCGGAGGTCGTGGCCGCGGGCGAAATCGCCTGACCCGTCCTGCGCTGCGGGACGACGGGCCAGGGCACGACGGATGCCCCGGACGATGTCGTCCGGGGCATCCGTGTCTGGTCGATGATCAGCTGAACTGGTTCATCGTGTTGTGCTGACCTCCGGCCTTGAGGGCAGCGTCACCGGCGAAGTACTCCTTGTGGTTGTCGCCGATGTCGCTTCCTGCCATGTTCTGGTGCTTGACGGTAGCGATGCCCTCGCGGATCTCGCGGCGCTGCACACCCCGCACGTAGGCGAGCATCCCCTCGTCGCCGAAGTACCCCTTTGAGAGGTCATCGGTCGACAGTGCCGCCGTATGGTAGGTCGGCAGCGTGATGAGGTGGTGGAAGATCCCTGCCCGGGCCGAGCCGTCGCGCTGGAAGGTGCGGATCTTCTCGTCGGCCAGCCGCGCGAGCTCCGTGTCGTCGTACTCGACGCTCATGAGATCGGCGCGATCGTATGCCGAGACATCCTTCCCCTCCGCGGCGAGGGCGTCGTAGGCCTGCTGACGGAAGTTCAGTGTCCAGTTGAACGAGGGGCTGTTGTTGTACACGAGCTTCGCGTTCGGGATCTCCTCGCGGATTGCATCCACCATCCCGGCGATCTGCTCCACGTGCGGCTTCTCGGTCTCGATCCATAGCAGATCAGCGCCATTTCGCAGCGACGTGATGCAGTCGAGCACGCACCGTTCTTCGCCGGTCCCGGGACGGAACTGGTACAGGTTGCTCGCCAGCCGCTTGGGACGCAGCAGCTTGCCGTCGCGCTTGATGACGACATCGCCGTTGCCGAGGTCGGCATCCGAGATCTCCTCGACGTCCAGAAACGAGTTGTACTTGTCGCCGAGGTCCCCGGGTTCGTGAGTGACAGCGAGCTTCTGCGTGAGACCCGCGCCGAGCGAGTCAGTGCGGGCAACGATGATGCCGTTGTCGATCCCGAGTTCGAGGAACGCATAGCGCACCGCGGTGAGCTTCGCAATGAAGTCCTCGTGGGGAACGGTGACTTTGCCGTCCTGGTGACCGCACTGCTTCTCGTCCGAGACCTGGTTTTCGATCTGGATGGCGCAGGCGCCTGCCTCGATCATCTTCTTGGCCAGCAGGTAGGTGGCCTCGGGGTTACCGAAGCCCGCATCGATGTCGGCGATGATCGGCACCACGTGGGTCTTGTGGTTGTCGATCTCGGACTGAATGAACTCGGCCGCGGTCTCGTCGCCCGCTGCCCGTGCGGCATCCAGCTTCGTGAACAGGAGGTCCAGCTCGCGAGCATCGGCCTGGCGCAGGAACGTGTAGAGCTCCTCGATGAGCGCCGGTACCGCGGTCTTCTCATGCATGGACTGGTCAGGCAGCGGCCCGAACTCCGAGCGGAGCGCCGCGACCATCCACCCCGAGAGGTAGAGGTAGCGCTTGTTCGTACTCTTCAGGTGCTTTTTGATCGAGATCAGCTTCTGCTGGCCGATGAAGCCGTGCCAGACCCCGAGTGACTGCGTGTACAGCGAGGAGTCGGCGTCGTACTCGGCCATGTCGCGACGCATGATGTCGGCGGTGTACTGCGCGATCTCGAGCCCGGTGCGGAACCGGTTCTGCGCCCGCATCCGTGCGACGGACTCGGGGTTGATGGCGTCCCAGGCGGGACCGTGCTGCTGCTTGAGGTCCCGGATGGCGGCGATGTCGTCCTGGTAGGTGGTCATGTCATGTCCTTCGTCGTGGGTCTTGGGCGCGATCAGTCGGTCTCGACCAGGTAGCGCGCGTAGGCGGGGAGGGTGAGGAAGGCGGGGAACTCGGTTCCGAGCGCGACTTCGCGGAAGATCGCTGCAGCGTCGTCGAACCGGTCGCCCTCGAAGCGCGACACCTCGCCCAGCACCTGGGAGATCAGCCCCTCGACGTACTCACGGGTGATGGGCGTGCCGTCCTCAGTGGTCCGGTCCTGGTGGATCCACTGCCAGATCTGGGAGCGGCTAATCTCGGCGGTCGCGGCGTCCTCCATGAGGTTGTCGATCGCCACGGCTCCGAGGCCTCGGAGCCACGCTTCGATGTACCGGATGCCGACAGACACGTTGCCGTAGACGCCGGATGCCGTGATGGGGCGACCGATGTGCACATCGATGAGATCTGCGGCGCGCACCGACACGTCGGGTCGCTGCCGGTCGAGCTGGTTGGGTCGGTCGCCGAGGACCGCGTCGAACTCCGCGCGCGCCACCGGGATCAGGTCGGGATGGGCCACCCACGTGCCATCGAACCCGTCGCCGGCTTCCCGCTTCTTGTCGGCTGCCACCTTCTCAAAGGCACGCTCGGTCACCTCGGGATCGCGGCGGTTGGGGATGAAGGCACTCATGCCGCCGATCGCGAAGGCACCCCGCTTGTGGCAGGTCTTCACGAGCAGTTCGGTGTAGGCCCGCATGAACGGCACCGTCATTGTCACTTCGCTGCGGTCGGGCAGCACGAACCGCGCCCCGCGGCCGCGGTAGTTCTTGATGATCGAGAAGATGTAGTCCCAGCGGCCGGCATTCAGGCCCGCGACGTGGTCCCGCATCTCGAAGAGGATCTCCTCCATCTCGAAGGCGGCGGGCAGGGTCTCGATCAGCACCGTGGCGCGGATCGTGCCGTGCTCGATGCCGAGGTAGCGCTCACTGAAGGTGAACACGTCGTCCCAGAGCTTGGCTTCCTCCGCGGACTCGAGCTTGGCGATGTAGAAGTAGGGACCCACTCCGTTCTCGATCAGCTGCTTCGCGTTGTGGAAGAAGTAGAGCCCGAAGTCCACGAGCGAGCCCGAGGCATCCATCGTGCGTCCGGTGCGGTCGGTGTAGCGCAGGTGCTTCTCGACGAGGTGCCACCCCCGCGGGCGCATCACGATCGTCGGGGTCTGTTCGGCGGTGACCTCGTAGCTCTTACCTTCAGGGCTCGTGAACTGCAGCTGGCCGCGAATGGCGTCGTACAGGCTCAGCTGCCCCTCGATCACGTTCTTCCAGGTGGGGCTGGTCGCGTCTTCCTGGTCGGCGAGCCACACCTTCGCTCCCGAGTTCAAAGCGTTGATCGTCATCTTCGGGTCGGTGGGGCCGGTGATCTCCACGCGCCGGTCCTCGAGGCCGGGGCCGGCGCCGGCCACCCGCCACTCGTCGTCGTGGCGGATGTGCGCGGTGTCGTCGCGGAACTGCGGGTCGTGGCCGTTGCCGATCTCGAACCGGCGCCGCATCCGGTCGGCGAGGCGATCGTGACGGCGGGCCGAGAATCGAGAATGCAGCTCAGTGAGGAACGCGAGCGCGTCGGGTGTGAGGATCTCGTCGTAGCGATCGCGGATCGGGCCGACGACCTCGAGCACCGCCGCGGCGCTCGAGGTCGGCACGGGGGCCGTCCGGGCGGGCATCGGGGTGGTGGTTGCAGTCATGGCGCATCCGTCCTGTCTGGTCTCTCATCCGCCGGCTTCTCATCCGGTGGATCGACGCCTGGTTGGTCGTCGTGCACCTACTCTCCATGAAGTTTTGGCGCCAACCTGGCCAGATCGGTTGTGAAGATCACACGAAATTCCGCTTCTGTGACAGAATCGGCGCTATGACGAGCCTCACAGCGCAGGAAGAGTCGCTCCCGGCGATGACAACGGATGACGACGATGTCATCGACACACTCACCATCGGCAGGCGCATCCGCCAGTTGCGCACCGAGCGGCGGATGACCCTCGACGACCTGGCGGCGGCGGTCGACCGTGCTCCGAGCCAGTTGTCGATGATCGAGAACGGAAAGCGAGAGCCCAAGCTCACGCTGCTACGCACCATCGCGCGCGCGCTCGGAACGAATCTGGACGCCCTGCTGGAGTCAGAGCCGCTGGACGAGCGCGCGACGATGGAGGTCTCCCTCGAGCGGGCGATGCGGGGGCCGACCTTCCAGGCACTCGGAATCTCCCCGTTTCGCATCGGTCGCTCACTCCCCGATGAGGTGCTCGCGGCGATGCTTGCGCTGCAGGGCGAGATCGAGCGGCTGCGAGACGAACGGGCAGCCACTCCGGAAGTGGCGCGCCGCGCGAACCTGTCCCTACGCCGCCTTATGACCAGTCAGCAGAACTATTTCGCCGACCTCGAGGCTCACGCCCGCGACCTGTTGGCCGCCGTCGGACACACCGGTGGCCCGCTCACGCAGCGCACGGCATCCGATATCGCGGCCCACCTCGGCTTCACGATCCATTACGTCTCGGATGTCCCGCTGGCCACGCGCAGCGTCCTGGACCTCAAGCACGGCAGGCTGTACCTCTCGAGCACGATCGCCAGCAAGCGCGATGCCCGCACTGCGGTGCTGCAGTCACTGGCTAGCCGCATCCTGAGCCATGCTGAGCCCGCCAGCTACGGTGACTTCCTGCGACAGCGCGTCGAGATCAACTATCTGACGGGGGCGCTCCTTATGCCGGAGGCCGACGCCGTGCCGTTTCTGCAGGAAGCCAAGGCTCGCCGCGCGCTGTCCATCGAAGACCTGCGTGACGCGTACTCGGTCTCGTACGAGACGGCAGCTCACCGATTCACGAACCTCGCGACGGTTCACCTCGATCTTCCGGTGCACTTTCTGAAGGTCCATGAGTCGGGCACGATCACCAAGGCCTACGAGAACGACGACGTGAACTTCCCGACCGACCGGTTCGGTTCCATCGAGGGGCAGATGTGCTGCCGCAAATGGACGAGCCGCGTCGTGTTCGACATCCCCGACCGGTTCAACCCGTACTTCCAGTACACCGACACCGGTAACGGGACCTACTGGTGTACCGCGCGCGTCGAGCCTTCGTCCGAGGGGCTCCATTCGGTCAGCGTGGGCGTGCGCTTCGACGACACGAAGTGGTTCATCGGCCGTGAGACGACCAATCGTGGCCTCTCCCGCCATTCGGTGGAGGTGTGCTGTCGCCGCGCGCCGGCAGAGCTGGAGTCATCCTGGCGTGGTCACTCCTGGCCGAACGTGCGTACCCCGCGCACGCTCCTTGCCACCCTCCCTACGGGGGCGTTCCCCGGTGTGGACACGACAGACGTCTACGAGTTCCTCGAGGCTCACGCACCCGAGTGAGCCGGGCTGACCTCACCGCCCGGCGATGAGGTCAGCGACCCGCGCGAGGGCAGATGTGCGTGATCCACCGCGGGCCTCTAGCCGGTCGGCCCCGCGGTAGGCGGTGTAGATCGCGTTGACGGCGGTCCATCGCAGCGGCTCGATCTCCCACCGCCTGGCTCGATGATCCACCCACGGCAGGCGCGTGAGGTCGGTGCCACGGCGCAACAGCAGGTCGGCGAGCGTGCGCCCGGCGAGGTTTGTCGCTGTGACTCCGGTCCCGACGTAGCCCCCTGCCCATCCGAGCCCGGTCGCGCGGTCGAAGCCGACGGTCGCCGACCAGTCCCGCGGTACGCCGAGCACACCGGCCCAGGCATGAGCGACCGGCACACCACGCGTGGCCGGGAAGAAGTCGTGCAACAACTCGGTGAGCGAACGGATCGTGCGTTCCTGAGTGCGCCCGTCAGTATCGACGCGGGATCCGTAGCGGTAGGGCACCCCGCGGCCGCCGAATGCGATGCGGTCATCAGCTGTGCGCTGTGCGTACATGTACACATGCGCGAAGTCGCCAAGGGCCTCTCGCCCCGACCAGCCGATCGCGTCCCACACGCCGCTCGGGAGCGGCTCGGTGACGATCATCGACGAGTTCATCGGCAGCCACGTGCGGTGCTCGTGACGCAGGCCCGCGGTGAACCCTTCGGTCGCGCGGATGACGGCGTCGGCGCGAACCGTGCCGAGATCAGTCTCGACGCGTCCGGGCTCGATCGTTCGAGCTGTCGTCTGCTCGAAGATCCTCACACCCGCCCGTTCCACCGTTTCGGCAAGGCCCGCGGCGAGCTTCGCCGGGTGGATGCGTGCGCAGTGCGGATGCCAGAGACCACCGAGCACGCCCGCGACGTCGATGCGCGAGCGAGCACCCTCGGCATCCAGTTCGTGCACGTCGGTGTGGGGCCACGACAGTTCTTCGGCGGCAGTCTTGCGGAGGCGGGCGAGTTGCGCGGGGGTGCGGGCGATCTCGAGCTCGCCGCCCGCCACGATGTCGGCGTCGATGCCTTCGCGGCGGGTGACCTCGATGACCTCCCTCACGGTGTCGTTCAGTGCTCGTTGCTGCGCGATCGCGGCATCCCGCCCGTGGCGGGCGACGTACTGCGAGCGGTCTCCCGTAACCGAGTTGGTCAGCCAGCCACCGTTACGGCCTGACGCTCCGAAGCCCGCGAAACTCTGCTCGATGACGCCGACGCGCAGGTCGGGTTGTGCCAGCTTGAGGTAGTAAGCCGTCCACATTCCGGTGTACCCGGCGCCGACGATGCAGACGTCCAGCGTGAGGTCACCCGGGAGCGGCGCGCGAGGGGCCGGGGTACCGCCGATGTCTCGCCACCACCACGACACGCCACCATTGATCACGCGATGATTCTCCCACGACGGGAGCCGTCGCGTAAGTGATTGAGGACGACGGATTCCGACGTTCGAGCCGGACGGGTCGCGCGCGATCGATCGTCCAGCTATCCTCACGACATGAGCCAACTCGATAGCCCCACGGTCCCGCTCGGCGGCCCCACGCTCCCGCAGGAGCGACGCCTGGTCACGTCCATTCCGGGCCCGCGATCGCAGGAGCTGATGGCCCGCAAGGCTGCAGCAGTGTCGGCCGGTGTGGGGCACACGGCGCCGCTGTCGATCGTGGCTGCAGGCGGGGGCATCCTGCTGGACGCCGACGGCAACTCGATCGTGGACCTCGGTTCTGGCATCGCCGTCACCTCTATCGGCAATGCACACCCCGCCGTGGTCGCGGCAGTGCAGCAGCAGGTCGGCCAATTCACCCACACGTGTTTCATGGTGGCGCCCTACGAGCCATACGTGGCGGTGGCAGAGGCGCTGAACCGCATCACCCCGGGCGATCACGAGAAGAAGACTGCACTGTTCAACTCGGGTGCCGAGGCCGTCGAGAACGCGGTGAAGATCGCACGCAAACACACCGGCCGGCAGGCTGTCGTCGCTTTTGATCACGGCTACCACGGCCGCACGAACCTCACGATGGCCCTCACTGCCAAGCACATGCCCTACAAGGCCGGATTCGGCCCCTTCGCTCCAGAGATCTACCGGGCGCCGATGTCTTACCCCTACCGAGACGGGCTCGACGGTGCCGCCGCAGCAAAGCGTGCGATCGGCGTCATCGAGAAGCACGTCGGAGTCACGGATGTCGCGGCGATCATCATCGAGCCGATCCAGGGCGAGGGCGGATTCATCGTCCCGGCCGACGGCTTCCTACCCGCCCTGCAGGAGTGGGCGAACGCCAACGGGGTCGTCCTGATCGCCGACGAGATCCAGACCGGCTTCGCCCGTACCGGTGCGATGTTCGCCAGCGACCTGTTCGGTATCGTCCCCGACCTGATCACCACGGCCAAGGGGATCGCCGGCGGGCTGCCGCTTGCCGCCGTCACGGGACGAGCCGAGATCATGGATGCCTCGCACACCGGAGGACTCGGTGGCACCTACGGTGGCAACCCTGTCGCGTGCGCCGCGGCCCTCGCGGCCATCGAGGTGTACGAGACCGAGGACCTGTCGGCGCGGGCGCGGCACATCGGCGACGTTCTCGAACGGCGCTTGCGCGACATTCAGGCATCCGACCCGCGTCTGGGCGACATCCGAGGGAGGGGCGCGATGATCGCTGTCGAGTTCGTCGACCCCGCCACGGGTGAGCCGGATGCCGCTCTCACGTCCCGCGTCGTTCGTGCCGCCCTCGACCAGGGCGTGTTGATGCTCACCTGCGGCACGTATGGGAACGTGATCCGCTTCCTGCCGCCCCTGGTCATCGGCGATGACCTGCTCGATGATGCACTGGACGTGTTGGCACACGTCCTGTCATCGTCGTGACCAACCGACCACCGCTCGCTGCCGACCGAGGAGGACCCATGAGTATCTACGCCGTCGTTAATCCCGCCACCGGGGAGACGCTTGCCACCTACCCCACCATGACGGATGCCGAGGCCACAGCTGCGATTGCGGCAGCCGACGATGCCTACCGCACCTGGGGCCGCACCTCCGCTCCTGCCGAGCGCGCCGAGCTCGTGCGGCGCGCGGCGCAGCTGCACCGCGAGAGGCGAGATGAGCTTGCCGAGATCATCGTCCGCGAGATGGGCAAGCCGCTGTCGGCAGCTCTCGGCGAGGTCGACTTCGCCGCCGACATCACCGAGTATTACGCCGACAACTACGAGAAGATCACCGGTGACACGCCTCTCGACATCCTCGCCGAGGGAACCGCCGTCATCCGTCGCTCGCCCCTGGGGGTGCTGTTGGGCATCATGCCGTGGAACTTCCCGTACTACCAGGTCGCACGTTTCGCCGCTCCGAACCTGGTCATCGGCAACACCATCCTGCTCAAGCATGCTCCCCAGTGCCCCGAGTCGGCGGCGGCGATCGCGGCGATCTACCGGGATGCCGGGTTCCCGGAGGGCGCCTACGTCGATGTGCGTCTGACCAATGAGCAGGCTGCGACAGTGATCGCTGATCCTCGCGTCCAGGGCGTCTCAGTGACCGGTTCGGAGCGTGCGGGTGCCGCTGTCGCCGAGGTGGCCGGTCGCAACCTCAAGAAGGTCGCACTCGAGCTCGGTGGCTCCGACCCGTTCATCGTGCTCTCCACCGACGACCTCGATGCGACGGTGGACATGGCGGTCGAGGCCAGGCTCGACAACAACGGCCAGTCCTGCAACGCCCCCAAGCGCTTCATCATCATCGATGAGCTCTACGACGCGTTCGTGGAGAAGTTCGTGGCGGCCATGGCTGCAGCCCCCCTCGGGGACCCCTTCGCCGACGACACGGTGATCGGTCCACTCTCGTCGCTTGCTGCAGCCGAGCGGCTCGAAGAGCAGGTGAACCGCGCCGTCGCGCAGGGCGCCACTGTCGAGCTCGGCGGTGCCCGAGACGGGGCGTTCTATCCCGCGACGGTGCTCACTGGAGTCACAGCCGACAACGACATCTACCGCGAGGAGCTGTTCGGGCCGGCGGGCGTGGTCTATCGCGTCGCCGACGAAGACGAGGCCATCGCCGTGGCGAACGCGACCAGCTACGGGCTCGGCTCGTACGTGTTCACGACCGATCCCGCACAGGCCGAGCGGGTGGCCGACGCCATCGAGGCTGGCATGGTGTACGTCAACATCGTGCTCGCCGACAGCCCCGAGCTTCCCTTCGGTGGCGTCAAGCGCTCCGGCACCTCGCGCGAGATGGGCCTGCTCGCCGCAGACGAGTTCGTCAACAAGAAGCTCATCCGCGTCGCCTGAGCCCACAATCTGGGGCGCCGCAAGGGCCAAGGGTCCCTAGCGGCGCCCCAGACGTGCGCCCACAATAAGGGCATGGAAGAGATGATGGACGATGTCGTCGCCACCCTCAGCGATGAGGAGTGCTGGCAGCTTCTGGCTGGCGAAGAACTCGGCCGCCTGGTGACCCGGGTTGGAGATGTCTTGGACATCTTCCCGGTCAACTACGTCGTGGATGAGGACACCATCGTGTTCCGCACCGCCGAGGGCAGCAAGCTTGTCGAACTCACCGTCAACGACGAGGTGCTCTTCGAGGTCGATCACTACACCGACACTCTCGCGTGGAGCGTGATCGTGCGCGGTCGGGCTCATCGGCTCGCGACCGAGGAAGAGGTCGAGGCTGCTGACGAGCTTCCGCTTCGGCCCTGGGTGCCGACGTTGAAGTACCACTACGTCCGGGTGCACGCCGAGACGATGTCGGGTCGGCGTTTCCGTCGTGGGCCCGAGCCTGACCGCTACGGCATCGCCGACTATTGAGCCCGGCGCTCGGCATCCGGGATGCTGCGTGCCCGATCATGGTGGGATGACCCCCGCGCGGCTGTGGATTCCGGTACTCGCCGGAGTCCTCACTGTCGCGCTCGGAATCGCCGCCGTCATCGGGCTGGAGTGGCTGACCGCAGACCGCAGACCCACCGTGGTGACGGCATCCCAGGCGGATGCCATCGCTGACGTGTTCGCCGAGAATCAGGCGTTCGCTGCCGAGCTCCGACGCGCCCGCGGGCAGTACGTGGAGGCTGCTGCGGCATGGGAGGCTGACGCCGCCTGGATCCGGCAGTGGCGCGAGCAGGATGCCGCTCCGCAGCCCGCGGCCCCCAACCCGGGCGGCCAGGTCTTCCCCGGCGACGATCCGCAGGGTCGCGCCTTCCTCGACTCCATCGGAGCAACCGAGGTCACGGTGATCTTCGATGCCGGTCCCGAGAACTGTGGCTACGCCGGACAGGAGGACCGTCCACGCTTCCTCGTGGTCGGTGGCTGCTACCAGACCGGCTACCCCGACTGGCTGTTCGTCGCGTGGGAGCCGGGAATCGAGCGCCTCGCCTGGCCGATCTTCGTGCACGAGGCGATGCACTGGTACCAGTACCAGAACTCCTTCCCTGCCCTGCTCGCGGCCGAACGCGCCGGGGTGTCGCACGACGATTACGAGTGGGCGCTGGAGACGGATGCCAGCTGCCGAGCTGTGTACCAACACGGCATTGACCGGTCCGCCTTCGATGGCTCCTCGTCACCGTGTGACATCACTGACTGGCACGACGGCTGGTTCGTCGACCAGCTCGCCGCGCTCGGGGTGCGCACGAGCGCTCCGACGCCCGAGGAGTTCGAAGTCAGCGCGGTGGTGCGTCCGTGAACGGGGGCACAGGGATGCTGCGGGCGCGCAGACCGATCATGCTCGCTCTCGCGTTCGTGTCGGCATCCGTGCTGCTGACAGCGTGTGCTGGGCCCGATCTCGATGAGCTCGAGACGGATGCCGCGGCCATCTTCGACACCCTGGTGGAGGCTGCCGGAGCGGTCGAGGAGGGAACACTCCGCACTCTCGAAACGACGGGCCCGGAGGAGCAGTCCTGCGGCGAGCAGGATCGCGGCACCCAGCGCACATTCGCCGCGGTCGGTTCTGTCTCGGTGGGGGCGGACTACGCCGCCGAGGACGCACTCGTCGATGCCGTGACGGCGGCGATCGACCCGGAGGTGTGGGCGACGATCGACGCCGACGGACTCGCGGGGCGCGAGGGCGCGTGGGTGGACGAGAGCGGCATCGTGGCCACGGTCAGCTACGAGTCTCCGCTTCTGGTGATCGCCGTGTTCACGCCGTGCCTCGAGGCCCCCTAAGGCGCGGGGACGGTTCGCCCGCCGTGAGGGCATGCCGTACACTTGACCTGCAGTAGAAGTCTGCATTCTTTCGCCGTGCCCGCGATCGGGACACATCCCTCCTTTCACGTCGCGGCAGAAGACTGCAGACACCTCAAGGCCTTCCGGCCTTTAGGGCGGTAGCTCAATTGGCAGAGCAGCGGTCTCCAAAACCGCAGGTTGCAGGTTCGATTCCTGTCCGCCCTGCGCGTCAGCGCAAGCTGGCACAACAGAAGCAACCAGGTGGGATACATGGTCCAGGATGACGCCAAGGGCGAGATCGTTGCCAGTGGCAGCGCTCCTCGCGAGAAGAAGCTGAACGTCTTCGCGCGGATCGCCCTGTTCATCCGTCAGGTCTTTGCGGAGCTTCGCAAGGTCGTCACCCCGACGCGCCAGGAGCTCCTGAAGTACACGGCAGTCGTGCTCGGGTTCGTCGTCATCATGATGGCACTCGTGTGGGGAATGGACTACGTGTTCCTCTGGCTGACGACGCAGGTCTTCGGCGTTCCCGCCTGATCTGTTCGTCCTCACGGTGCGAGGCAGGATGCTGCATCGCGCCCGATCAAATGGAAGTGAACGAAATACGTGTCTGAACGATTTCTCGACGACGCCGACTGGGCGCCCTCGGCCGAGCAGTCCTCCGAGGAGGACGAGGCCCAGGAGGGCAACGAGCTCGCGCGCGAAGAGCACCAGAGCGATGCGGCCGAGCACGTCGCCATCCACATCGAGGATGAGGACGACGACGCGGACTACTCGGATGACGACGACGTCGAGGTGAGCGACCCGGAGGCTGATGCGATCGTGAACGATGCACTCGAGATCGACGAGGCAGCAGAGGCTGAAGCCGCTGCCGAGGTTCTGACCGACGACCTCGCCGAAGAAGAAGCCGAGCGCGCTGCCCACGCCGCCGAAGAGGTCACGCCTTACGACGGTC
>NZ_DBHD01000003.1:116870-145641 GCF_002296025.1 Microbacterium sp. UBA837 | reverse complement strand
GGGAGGTTCACGACGCCGACGTTCGGCTCGATCGTCGCGAACGGGTAGTTCGCCGCGAGCACCTGATTCTTCGTCAGGGCGTTGAAGAGGGTCGACTTGCCGACATTCGGGAGTCCGACGATTCCGATGGTAAGAGCCACGGGGGTCCAGTCTACGGGGGCGGCACGCCCTCGCTCCGGCGCGCCTCGGGGGCGATGTCGGATGGGCAGGCGATGCTGAAGCCGTGTCACTGGATTTCACCGCAATCGACTTCGAAACGGCGAATTCCAGCAATGCCTCAGCGTGCGCCGTCGGCCTTGCCCGCGTGCGCGACGGCGCGATCGTCGCAACCGCGGGCTGGCTCATCCGCCCTCCGTTCCCCCACGACCGCTTCTTCGAGATCAACACCCGCATCCATGGCATCCGCGAACAGGACGTCGTAGACGCACCGACCTGGGCTGAGCAGCTCCCGGACCTGTGCGCGTTCATCGGTGATGACGTCGCGATCGCCCACAACGCCGGGTTCGACATGAGCGTCATCCGCCGTGCCTGCGAGGCAACGGGAACTGCCTGCCCCGACCTGACCTATGCGTGCACCGTGCAGGTCTCCCGCCGTACCTATGACATCCCGTCGCACCGCCTCCCCGCCGCGGCAGCCGCCGCCGGATACGCGGGCTTCGTGCACCACGAGGCTGTCGCGGATGCCGTGGCCTGTGCGCACATCGCGATCGATGCTGCGCGCCGCGCCGCCGCACCCGACATCACGTCACTCGCCGAAGCACTCGGGGTGCGGCTCGGGCGTCTCGAGGGCTTCGCCGCAGCAGCCGAGACGATCTTCGCTTGACGCGCCACGTCCTCTGCCCTGCCTCTGGCCCGGTCGCGGCGCGGTGAGCGGGCGATGTCGGTGGCCCGCGGCATCCTGACGACATGGACGCATTACTGGTGTCGGGAATCATCCTCGGGAGCCTCGTGGCAGGCCTCATCGCGGGCTGGGCGTTCGGTGCGGCCGGGGCCCGGGCGCGATCGATGTCTCAGCTGGCCGGCGTGCGCGAGCAGCTTGCCGCAACCACCGCCGCACACGAGGCGACCCTCGCGCAGCTCGCCCAGCAGAAGGAGTGGTACCGCGACCTCGTCGCCCAGACCCGCTCTGATCAGGCAGCTCGCGAGGAACGCGAGAGACGCGAGCAATCGGTGCTCCGCGCCCTCGAGCCGGTGCGCGAGACGCTGCAGTCGATGCAGATGACGGTCGCCGAACTCGAGCGCGAACGGCAGAACCAGTACGGCACGATCGCCGAGCAGCTGCGGCGAGCGCAGCAGTCCGACGAGGCCCTGCGTGCCACGACCGAGAGCCTTGCCAGCGCGCTGCGTTCGGGAAGCACGCGCGGCGTGTGGGGCGAGACGCAGCTGCGCCGGGTCGTCGAGGCTGCCGGGCTCACGCGGCATGTCGATTTCGACATCCAGTCGACGATCGAGACGGATGCCGGAGCCGGCCGCCCCGACATGATCATTCGCCTGCCCGGAGACAAGGCCATCGCCGTCGACGCCAAGGTGCCCCTTGACGCGTATCTGGAGGCCGCAGCAGTCCCCGAGACCGCAGTCGGCGCCGAAGCCGCATCCCGCCGTGCTCTCATGGACAAGCACGTGAAGGCCATGCGCGCGCACGTCGACGCCCTCGCCAAAAAGACGTACTGGGCCGGCTTGACGTCGAGCCCCGAGTTCGTGATCTGCTTCGTGCCGAGCGAGTCACTTCTGTCGACGGCACTCGATGCCGACCCCACGCTGCTGGATTACGCCTTCGGACGACGCGTCGCGCTGGCGTCACCGGTCAATCTGTGGGCGGTGCTCAAGACCGTCGCCTACACCTGGACGCAGCAGGACGTCACCGCGGATGCCCGGCGCCTGTTCGATCTCGGCAATGAACTGTTCACGCGGCTCGGCGGCCTCGCATCGCACGCCAACGACCTGCGCCGGTCGATCGAACGGACCGTCGAGTCCTTCAACCGCTTCGCGGGAACTCTCGAGTCTCGGGTGCTCGTGACGGCAAGGAAGTTCCCCGGGATCGATGACACGAAGCTGGATGCCGTCACCGGCCCGGCCGCGATCGAGTCGGCTCCCCGGCACCTGACGGCGATCGAACTTCTGGAACCCGGGTCAGAACACGACGGAAGTCGAGCTTCGGGGATCACCGATAACGAGCCGTCAACTCGCATAACGGCAGATCTCGGTGAGGTCAGGGGGCGCGTTCAGGCGCCTACGCACCGCCGGGAATGAGGCTCAGCAGGGCGACAACCGTTCCCGACACCAAAATGAACGCTCCGATCGACCACCAGACCGACGGTTGATGCCCTTCGGGGCGACGCACCCGAAAGAAGACGTCAGGTCGGCGTGCCGGATCGCTGGCGTCCGCGATCACGGCCTGAGCACCGGTGTGCGGGCCCGTTCGGGGATTGCGGTCTTCGCTCGGTGGTGTCGACATGGCGTCACTCCTCGCTTCCGTTCGGACTCCTCTGATTCTGCCAGAGGCCCGCGCGGAGGCGGCCGCACCGCGCCCGAGAGCAGCGCCAGCCCATCAGGCCGACGAGGAAGTCACCTGCTCACAGCCACTTCGATACGAGGTGCTCGGACGAAATCCGACGCAGGGTCCCCGAAGCTCCGCGAAGAACGACACTCTCCGTGTAGACGTACCCGCCCTCACGCCGAACCCCGGCAACGAGCTCGCCGTTGGTCACTCCGGTAGCAACGAAGATCGTGTTGTTGCCCTGGACCATGTCGTCGGCCTCATAGATGTGCCCGTCGACCTTCAGGCCCGCGTCGGTGGCGCGCTGCGCCTCGTCGTCATTGCGGGGCCAGAGCCGTCCCTGGATGTGTCCGCCGAGGGCCTTGATCGCGCACGCCGTAACGATCCCCTCGGGGCTGCCTCCGATACCCACGCACATGTCGGTTCGCGCGTTGTGACGGGCCGCGTTGATTCCCCCCGCGACGTCACCGTCGCTCATGAGGCGTGTGCCGGCCCCGGCCTCCCGGATCTGTGCGATGAGCTTGTCGTGTCGCGGCCGGTTGAGGACCGAGACGACGATCTCATCCACCGGTTTGCCGAGCGCCTTTGCCAACAGCCGGATGTTTTCGCCGATCGGGAGGCGGATGTCGACCACGCCGACACCGGCGGGCCCGGTCACCAGCTTGTCCATGTAGAACACCGACGAGGCGTCGAGCATCGTGCCGTGATCTGAAACAGCAAGGACGGAGAGCGCGTTATTGCGACCCTCGGCCGTCAGCGATGTGCCGTCGATCGGGTCGACCGCGACGTCGCACTTCGGCCCGCGACCGTTGCCGACACTCTCACCGTTGAAGAGCATGGGGGCGTCATCCTTTTCGCCCTCGCCGATGACGATGGTGCCGTCGAAACTCACTGTCGTGAGGAACGCGCGCATGGCGTCGACCGCTGCCCCATCGGCAGCCTCTTTGGCACCGCGGCCGATGAAGGGCACCGACCGGATCGCCGCAGCCTCGGTCGCACGGACCAGCTCGAGCGCCAGGTTCCGGTCGGGATGCAACGGGCTCATGTCTGCGGTCAGGCTCACCATGCTCTCACCCTAGCCACAGCCGCGCCCCGCGACCGTGGGGTTACGTCATCGGGTTCGGGGTAAGAATTGCGGTTCTTGCCAGGCCCGAAAGCGCGGTGTCTCAGACGCCGCTGTGTCCGCTCGATGCCCCGGCGGCCCACTCGAGCGCGATGACCACGACAAGTCCGATGACCGCGGAAATTCCCATTGCAGCCATCAGCCACGCCAACGTCATGCTCTTTGCGCGCGCCGACTGGATGAAGATGGCGCTCAGGATCATCGCGAGGTAACCGGCGACGAGGAGTGAGAGCGCCATGCCCGCCGATGCGAACTGCAGCGGCATGAGAAAGGCGAAGATGGTGCCCGCAACGATCAGCAGGATGCCGCCGGCGATCAACCACCGTTTCTCACTCCCCGCACGCATCGCGGGCTGGTTGCGCAAGCTGGTCGGATCGTACTCAGTCGGATCAGTCATCGTGCCGACGCTAGGGGCCCCGACGCCGCTGAGCACGCCCCTTGACAGATCGGCCGGGGCCGTCCTGAGCAGCTACGGTCGCGGCGCAGGCGCGCTCGTCGAATCGAAGTGCTGCGCCACCAAGAGAATCCCTCCGGACGAGTTCGCGGAATTGGCGAGGTCCTCGATCCACTCACGACTCAGCTGCGGCGATTCCGGCTCATCGAAGACGAAACGGAGCGGAATAGACGGATGCAGCCAGATGGTGGTGCGGCCGGGTTCCTGGCCCTCAGGGTGCTGCCACGACACCGTGAAACTCTCGCCGCGGCGCAGCTTCGTGGCGATCACCACTTTGAGGTGCGCAAGCGCGAGGTCGTCGATGTAGATCGGGGTCGCCGATCCTCCGTAGTAAACAGTTCCCATGTCCGCAACCCTATGCGCCAGGCCGTGAAGAAAGGCCGACATGGCAGAACCTTCATGTTCGGGTTGCACGTTAGCCGACGGCCGGCAAATCTCACGGCTGGCCGCCTCGGCGCTCCCTGACGCGCTTCGCTAGAGTGACGGTGAACCCCCACCGAGGTGAATCCCCACCGACAAGGAGCGCACTCATGCCCGTCGCAACCCCCGACCAGTACGCCGAGATGCTCGACCGCGCCAAGGCGGGCGGGTTTGCCTACCCGGCTATCAACGTCTCGAGCTCGCAGTCGATCAACGCGGTACTACAGGGTCTCGCGGAGGCAGGTTCCGACGGCATCCTGCAGGTGACGACGGGTGGCGCTGATTACTTCGCCGGTCACACCGTCAAGGCTCGCGCGACCGGAGCGCTTGCGATGGCGAAGTTCGCGACCGAGGTCGCCAAGAACTACCCGATCACCGTCGCGCTGCACACCGACCACTGCCCCAAGCCCGCGCTCGAAGACTTCGTGCTCCCGCTGCTTGCGGCATCCGAGGAGCAGGTCAAGGCCGGCGGCGAGCCGATCTTCCAGTCCCACATGTGGGATGGCTCGGCAGTCCCGCTCGGCGAGAACATCGAGATCGCCAAGGAGCTGCTGCCCCGGCTGAAGAACATCAACGCGATCCTCGAGGTCGAGATCGGTGTCGTCGGCGGCGAAGAGGACGGCGTCAAGCACGAGGGCACAAACGACGCGCTCTACACCACGACCGGCGATGTCACGCAGGTCGTGGAGGCCCTGGGTCTTGGTGACCAGGGCCGGTGGATCGCCGCGCTCACCTTCGGCAACGTGCACGGGGTCTACAAGCCCGGCAACGTCAAGCTCAAGCCCGAACTGCTCGGCGAGATCCAGGAGGGGATCGCAGCCAAGTTCGGCACCGGCGCCAAGCCCCTCGATCTCGTCTTCCACGGCGGCAGCGGTTCGACCGAGGAAGAGATCGCGCTGGCTGTCGCGAACGGTGTGATCAAGATGAACATCGACACCGACACCCAGTACGCGTTCACGCGCTCCGTCGCGGGCTTCATGTTCAGCAACTACGACGGCGTCCTGAAGGTCGATGGCGAGGTCGGCAACAAGAAGGCGTACGACCCCCGCGCGTGGGGCAAGGTCGCGGAGTCCGCGATGGCGGCACGTGTGGTCGAAGCCACGCAGCAGCTCGGTTCCGCGGGCAAGTCGCTCGGCGCCTGAGACACAACGGCACGCACTCAGTCAGCCGACCCGCGTGCCTGATCTCAAGAGATCGAGGTCAGGTACGCGGCGAAGGCGGGGTCTGACATCAGCGGGACGATCGCGAGCGCGCCGACGACCACATGAGTCACGACGGCGCCGACCAGCGGCACCCACCACGCGATCTTGCCGGCCATGGTCCGCCGCACCGAGAACCATGCGGTGATGAGGTATCCGATGATCAGGGCGACCGCAGCTGCAGCACCCCACGTCTGTCCGCCGCCCAGGTTCGTGAACTCGCCGGGGATCCCCATCACCTCGAAGACCGTTGCGGCGTACTGCGAGAAATCCACGAGCGCGAGAGCAGCGACAGCGACGTTGACCAACGCGTAGGCGAGCAGGGCGAAGGTGACGATGCGGTCGATTGCCCTCGATCGTGCAGGGTCGACGGCACTGCGGGGCGTGCCGTCGTTGCCCACGGATGCCGACGCCGCGGCATCCGTCACCGACTCGCCGGTCTCGAGAGCCCATGTCGCGTCGGGCTTCTGGATGCGCGCCCGCTGCTCTTCCGGCGTCGCATAGACGCCGTACTTCGGCTCGGGCCGGTCTTCGTCGCTCATGCGCGCACGCGCCCGCCCCGGTGTTCGCTTGTGCTCTGCCGCAGTTCCTTGGGAAGCGAGAACATCAGGTCCTCCTCGGCTGTGCGCACCTCTTCGACGTCGCGATAGCCGGCCGCCGCAAGGTCCTCGAGCACCTGCTGAACCAGCACCTCGGGGACTGAGGCGCCACTGGTGACACCGACGCTGGCAACGCCATCGAGCCATTCCTGCCGAATCTCGTCAGCGTAATCGACGCGATACGCAGCCTTCGCGCCGTACTCGAGCGCGACCTCGACGAGCCGCACGCTGTTGGACGAGTTGGCCGAGCCGACGACGATCACCAGGTCAGCACCTTGGGCGACCTTCTTGATGGCTACCTGGCGGTTCTGGGTCGCGTAGCAGATGTCGTCGGAGGGCGGATCCTGCAGCTCGGGGAACCGCTCGCGCAACCGCCTGACGGTTTCCATCGTTTCGTCCACCGAGAGCGTCGTCTGCGAGAGCCAGACCACGCGGGACGGATCCCGCACCTGAACGGTGTCGGCCTCTTCGGGCGAGTTGACGATCGTGATGTGCTCCGGCGCCTCACCCGCCGTGCCCTCGACCTCTTCGTGACCGAGGTGACCGATCAAGAGGATCTCGAACTCGTCGCGGGCAAAGCGCACTGCTTCGCGGTGAACCTTCGTCACCAGCGGGCAGGTCGCATCGATTGCCTGGAGCTGCCGATCGGCTGCCGACTGCACGACAGCCGGTGACACACCGTGCGCGCTGAAGACGACGTGCGCGCCCTCGGGAACTTCGTCGACCTCGTCGACGAAGATCGCGCCCTTCTGCTCCAGCTCGGTCACGACGTGGATGTTGTGAACGATCTGCTTGCGGACGTAGACGGGGGCACCGAATCGCTCGAGCGCCTTCTCGACCGCGATGACGGCTCGATCGACCCCCGCGCAGTATCCCCGGGGCGCAGCGAGCAGCACCCGCTTGGGTCGGTCGACCGGGATATCCTGGAGGCGCTCACGGCGCCGCGGAACGCGGGGCATGGGCATGTGTACCGCGGGAGTGCTCATCGGTCCGATTCTACGGGGGCGTCCTGAGCGCGGGCCGGGCGAGCCGAAAGGGATCATGACGACGTTTCAGCCCGAACCCGTCCCGGGGCAGGCCCCACCCCCTGATTCGGTCCACCCTCGGGACTCGAACGCTCACTCCCCGACCTCGGTGGCCCGCCTCGGCGACACGATCCGCGGCTTCGTCGAAACGTGGGGTTCCGTGTGGGTCGAGGGAGAGATCACGTCGTGGAACCTTCGCGGCGGCAACGTTTTCGGGCGGATGAAGGACCTGACAACTGACGCGACGATCTCGATCAGGATCTGGTCGAGCACGCGCCAACGCCTCCCCGCCGACCTTGCCGTCGGCGATCGCGTCGTCGCGTGCGTCAAGGCCGACTACTTCACACGAACCGGCGACTTCAGCTTCGCCGTTTCGGCGATGCGGCACGTGGGGCTCGGCGACCAGTTGGAGCGGCTCGAGCGGCTCCGGGTCCAGCTGCGTGGCGAAGGACTGTTCGACCCCTCGCGCAAGAAGCCGCTCCCCTTCCTCCCGCACCTCATCGGCCTGATCACGGGCGAGAACTCGGATGCCGAGAAGGATGTGCATCGCAACGCCGAACTGCGCTGGCCGCGCGTGCGGTTTCGCACGCGGTACGCGGCGGTGCAGGGGGATCGCTGCGTGCCCGAGACGATCGCGGCGCTGAAGACCCTGGACGCCGACCCCGAGGTGGATGTGATCATCATCGCTCGCGGCGGGGGTGACCCGCAGACGCTGCTGGGGTTCAGTGACGAGCGCCTCGTTCGTGCGGTCGCCGCGGCGTCTACCCCCGTGGTCAGCGCGATCGGGCACGAGAACGACCATCCGATCCTCGACGACGTGGCAGATCTTCGAGCATCCACGCCGACGGATGCCGCCAAGCGCGTGGTCCCCGACGTCGCCGAGCAGCGGGCGCTCGTATCCCAGCTGCTCAGCCGCGCCCGGACCCGGGTGACACAGCGGCTGGCTCATGACATCACGCAGCTCGAGCAGCTGCGCTCACGCCCCGTGTTGCGCAATCCCGAGAACGCCGTGGCGCAGCGAGCGCAGCACATCGAGCTTCTCGTGGCGCGAGGGCGGGACCACGCCGAGCGTGCCGTGGCGGCGCAGGCCCGGAAGACCGCGGAGTTGCGAGCAGCGGTGCGAGCCCTCTCCCCCGCCTCGACTCTTGCCCGCGGCTACGCCATCGCGCACGTCGCGGGTGGGGTCATCGTGCGAGATGCCGAGCAGGCGCCCGCCGGTACCGACGTCACCGTCACAGTGGGGCGTGGCTCGTTCGGGGCCCGTTCTGCAGGCGAGGTCGAGGAGAGCAGCACCCCCGACGTGCCGCTCTAGGATGGAGATCATGACCGCCGCCAACCCGCATGCACCGGGGGATGTCGACGACCTGTCGTTCGAACAGGCTCGCGACGAGCTGGTTCGGGTCGTCGCAGCGCTGGAGCAGGGCGCACCAACCCTCGAGGAGTCGCTGCGACTGTGGGAGCGCGGCGAAGCACTCGCAGCGCGATGTGAGCAATGGCTCGTCGGCGCGAAGGAGCGGCTGGATGCTGCGCGCGCGGCGTCGACGTCGTCCCCGAGCGGAGACGAGTCATGATGGCTCAGCGCGACCGGATCGTCGCCGAGCTCGGGCGTCCCGAAACGCCCGAGGAGACGGCGGCCCGGAAGGCCGAGTCTTCCCGCGTGTATCGGTCGAGCCAGACGTTTCGCAATCTGGTTGCCGCCCTGGTGATCACGCTCGGAATCGTTGCGATCGTCATCTTCGCCGTGCCACGAGGCGAACCACCAGCCTCGGAGCCGATCGACGTCGCCGCCGTCGCCGAGGAGGTCTCACTCACCCTCGACGGCTCGACCGTGATCGTTCCTGTCGTTCCCGAGACCTGGCTCGTGACCTCAGCCGCCGTCGCGGGAGACGACCCGCGCACGTGGACGGTGCTGTATGTCCCGGCTGAGGACGCCGGATTCGTGCGGGTTTCCCAGGGCTTCAGCGCAGACGCAACGTGGCCGACGCGCGAGCTCTCGGGGGCAGATTCGGCGGGAACCATCGTCATCGATGGTGTCGAATGGACCGAGTACGACATCCCCGACCCCGCCCGCGCCGGCAACATTTCGGCTGCTTTGAGTACCACCGCCGGCGACGACACGATCCTCGTCTACGGCGCGACGGATGCCGACACCCTTCGCGTGGTGGCCGAGGGCCTGGCCGACCAGATCATCGCCGCCCGAGAGGGGATCTCATGATGCCGACCGCGACTCCCGCCGAGGTCTGGGGAGACATGCGCGACGGCAATGCACGGTTCGTGTCGGGCGAGCCCTCACACCCTCGGCAGGATGTCGAGCGTCGTCACGAGCTGGCCGGAGGTCAACGCCCCCGTGCCGCGCTCTTCGGCTGTGCCGACTCGCGCCTCGCGGCGGAGATCATCTTCGACCAGGGCCTCGGCGACCTGTTCGTCGTCCGAAACGCTGGACAGGTCATCTCCGACTCTGTTGTGGGCAGCCTCGAATACGCCGTCGCGGTGCTCGAAGTCCCCCTCATCGTCGTGCTCGGACATGACGAATGCGGCGCCGTAGCCGCGGCTATCGAGTCAACGACCGTGGATGCCCCCTCCCTTCCCCCGCACATCTGGCGCCAGATCGCGCCCATCGTCCCGGCGGTCAGACGCGTCATCCGCTCTTCCGACGGCGGACCGGTGGACGCCGAAGAGGTAGGCCGAGAGCACCTGCGCGACACCGTCGCCGAGCTCCTCCACTCCTCCGAACTCATCAGCGATGCCGTCGCCGCCGGAACCCTCGCGATCGTCGGAGCGAACTATCGGCTGTCGGAGGGCACGGCGATCCCCGATGTCATCGTGGGCGCCGCCGAGAACCCCTGATCACTGCGGGCAGCTGCCCGAGCACACCTGAAGCGAAGGAACGAGGACGTGACTGACATCGAGTACCGCATCGAACACGACACGATGGGCGAGGTGCGGGTGCCCAAGAACGCACTGTACGCCGCGCAAACCCAGCGGGCCGTGGAGAACTTCCCGATCTCGGGTGATGCCCTCGACCCCGCGCAGATCGTGGCGCTGGCGCGCATCAAGAAGGCTGCGGCGCTGGCCAACCGGGACCTCGGCACGCTCGACGCCCAGATCGCAGAGGCCATCGCCGCGGCGGCCGACGAGATCATCGGCGGGGCGCACGCCGACCAGTTCCCGATCGATGTGTACCAGACCGGCAGCGGCACCTCGTCGAACATGAACATGAACGAGGTGCTCGCCACCATCGCGACGCACAGCCTCGGCCAGACGGTGCACCCGAACGACCACGTCAACGCGTCCCAGTCCTCGAACGACGTCTTTCCGACGTCGGTGCACGTCGCGGTCACCCAGGAACTGATCGACGACCTCATCCCGGCACTCGACCACCTGGCGGTAGCGCTCGAAGAGAAGGCTGAGCTCTGGAAGAGCGTCGTGAAGTCCGGCAGGACCCACCTCATGGACGCCACCCCCGTCACCCTCGGCCAGGAGTTCGGCGGCTACGCCCGCCAGATCCGCCTCGGCATCGAGCGTGTTCAGGCTGTCATCCCCCACGTGGCCGAGGTCCCCCTGGGCGGTACCGCCGTCGGGACCGGAATCAACACTCCGCTCGGTTTCCCCCAGAAGGTCCTCGAGATCTTGGTCGCTGAGACCGAGCTGCCGATCACCGAGGCCAAGGACCACTTCGAGGCTCAGGCAAACCGCGATGCGCTCGTTGAGGCATCCGGTGCTCTGCGGACGATCGCGGTCTCTCTCACGAAGATCAACAACGACCTGCGGTGGATGGGGTCGGGCCCCAACACGGGTCTTGCCGAACTACGGATCCCGGACCTTCAGCCGGGCTCGTCGATCATGCCCGGCAAGGTGAACCCCGTTGTTCCCGAGGCGACCCTGATGGTGTGCGCGCGCATCATCGGCAATGACGCGACCATCGCCTGGGCAGGCGCCTCCGGCGCGTTCGAACTGAACGTCGCGATACCGGTCATGGGGACCGCTCTGCTCGAATCGATCCGGCTGCTCTCGAACACGGTTCGAGTCCTTGCAGACAAGACGATCGTGGGACTGGAAGCCAACGTCGAGCGCGCCTCGGCCTTCGCCGGCATGTCGCCGTCGATCGTGACGCCCCTGAACAAGCTGATCGGCTACGAAGCCGCGGCCAAGATCGCCAAGCACGCGGTCGCCGAAGGGATCACGATTCGCGAAGCCGTCGTTGCGCTGGGCTACATCGAGCGCGGTGAGCTGACTCCCCAGCAGCTCGATGAGAAGCTCGACCTGCTGTCAATGACCCACCCGGGCTGAGCTGCCGCGGATGCGCCGGACCGGCGCGCCGGGCGATAATCACCCCATGACACGGTCCCAGCGGCCGCGATCGGCGCGGCGTCGCATCGTCACGGGGGCGGCACTGGCGTGCGCCGTGGCCCTCGCCCTCGTCGGCGGCGTGACATTCACGGCGCAGGCGGCTGCGCTCTGGAGTGCCGGCGCGCCGCTGGATCCCCTGCTGATGCCGATGACCGTCTTCGGCGTTGCATCCGTCGTCACCATTGTTCTCGTGGTGCTCGTCGGATGGTTCGTCGCCGGCGCGGCGCTTCGATCGATAGCGGAGGTGCGAGAAGCAGCCGAAAGCATGACGCTCGCGGATCTGAGCCGGCGCCTGCCGTCCGACGGCGGCGAGGGCATCGCCGACCTGTCGCAGAGCGTCAACTCCATGCTCGACCGCCTCGAAGGTTCGGTCGACTCGCAGCGACAGCTGCTGGATGATGTGCGGCACGAACTCAAGACACCGATCACCATCGTGCGCGGACATCTCGAGATCATGGATGCGTCGGATCGGGCCGACGTCGATGCCACCCGGGCGATCGGAATCGCCGAGCTCGACCGACTCACACGACTGGTCGAAGACATCGATCTGCTGGCAGCAGCGGAGACCGACACCTACGCGTCCGACGAGATCGATCTCGCCGCTCTCACTGCTCGGATGGCAGACATGGTGGCTGTCATCCCGGGACACGACTGGCACGTCACCGACCGGGCGACGGGGCGGATGCTCGGCGACGGAGACCGCCTGCTTCAGGCGTGGTTGCAGCTGGCAGACAATGCTTCGAAGTACTCCCCTGACGCGAGTCCGATCGATGTCGGCAGCGCGGTGGACCCTGTCGAGGTCCGCCTCTGGGTGCGTGACCACGGTCCCGGCGTACCGCCGGCGATGCGCCATCGCATCTTCCGCCGATTCGACCGAGCGGGACGACGCCGAAGTGTGGGAGGCTCGGGGTTGGGATTGGCGATCGTCGACGCCATCGCGAAAGGCCATGGTGGCCGATGCGAGGTGACCGATACCCCCGGGGGCGGGGCAACGTTCACCATCCACGTGCCGCACACCAGCGGTGCGTCCTACCCGGCGCCGGTACGCGCCGATGACGTGATCCATCAGGGGGGAAAGCGGTGACGAGGATCCTCATCGCAGAAGACGAGCCGCAGATCTCGGCGTTCGTGGAACGTGGCCTGCGCGCCGCAGGCTATGAGACGGTGATCGTCGACGACGGGCCGCCGGCTCTCGAGCTCCTTCGGGGCGGAACGATCGACCTCGCGCTCCTCGATATCGGTTTGCCGACACTGGACGGGCTCGAGGTGCTTCGTCAGATTCGTCGTGAAGGCCGCACGGTGCCCATCATCATGTTGACTGCCCGCACCAGCACTCGGGATACCGTCGAAGGGCTCGAGTCCGGGGCGAGCGACTACATCCGAAAGCCGTTCACCTTCGAGGAACTCCTCGCGCGCGTGCGCTCACGGCTGCGCGAGGTACCAGCCGACGCGGGGACGACGATCGTCCACGGTGAGGTCTCACTCGATCTGTTGTCACGGCGCGCGCTGGTCGGGGGGCGGGAGGTTGAACTGTCGGCCCGGGAGTTCGCTCTTGCTGAGCAGTTTCTGCGCAGCCCGGGAATGGTGCTCTCCCGCGAACAGCTTCTGAGCCGGGTCTGGGAGATGGACTTCGATCCCGGGTCGAATGTCGTCGACGTGTACGTGCGCTACCTCCGAGGCAAGCTCGGCGCGCATCACATCGCCACCGTACGCGGAGCCGGCTACCGCTGGGAGTGACCAGGGCATGAGAGTGACCAGGGCATGAGAGTGCCCCCGGCGTCTGGGGTGTCGCCGGGGGCAGGGCCGGTTATTGGGGGGTCACCGACCGGAGGGTCTCGCGATCTGGGGGGCTCGCGGAACCCGTTGCACCAATGGTGACAGACGCCGGGTCCCCGATGACCCACCTCTCGATGAGACTCTTCTCATGGTTGCGTGAGGGTTCGCTCACAGCGCGATCCTTCCCGCCTCAGGACAGCTCTCCCGATTCCAGGAGGTCGGTGACCAGGGCCGCGATGGCGGACCGTTCCGACCGCACGAGGGTGACATGCCCGAACAGGGCCTGACCCTTGAGCGTCTCGATCACCGAGGCGACACCGTCGTGGCGACCCACCCGAAGGTTGTCTCGCTGGCCGACATCGTGGGTGAGGACGACTCGGGAGTTCTGGCCGATGCGGCTGAGCACCGTGAGCAGCACGTTGCGCTCGAGCGACTGGGCCTCGTCAACGATCACGAAGGCGTCGTGCAAGGAGCGACCGCGGATGTGCGTCAGGGGAAGGACCTCCAGGAGCCCCCGTTCGACGACCTCGTCGAGGACATTGCCAGAGACGACCGACCCGAGCGTGTCGAACACCGCTTGGCCCCAGGGGTTCATCTTCTCGGTCTGATCGCCGGGCAGGTACCCGAGTTCCTGGCCGCCGACCGCGAACAGGGGACGGAAAACGATGATCTTGCGCTGCTGCTGCCGCTCGAGCACTGCCTCGAGCGCCGCGCACAGGGCAAGAGCCGACTTCCCCGTGCCAGCCCGGCCGCCAAGGGACACGATGCCGACCTCGGGATCGAGAAGAAGGTCGATCGCCACGCGCTGCTCAGCCGAGCGGCCGTGCAGTCCGAACACATCGCGGTCGCCACGCACGAGTCGGTAACCACCGTCGCCGGTGACACGGCCAAGGCCCGAGCCCCGCTCGGAGTGAATGATCAGGCCGGTGTTGACCGGCAGCCCCGTCACCTGTTCGCTGGCGCCGACTTCGCTTTCGTACAGATCGCTGAGCTCGTCCCCGGAGATGTCGATCGTCGCGATGCCGGTCCAGCCGGAGTCGACAGCCTGCTCGGCAAGGTACTCCTCGGCCGAAATGCCGAGCGACGCCGCCTTGACCCGCATCGGCAGGTCCTTGGAGACGACGGTGACCTCCTGACCATCGGATGCCAGGTTCATGGCCACGGCAAGGATGCGGCTGTCGTTGTCTCCCAGTCGCATACCCGAAGGCAACGCGTCAGGGTTGGTGTTGTTCAACTCGACCCGCAGCGTTCCGCCGGCGCCGACCGGGACCGGGAAGTCGAGTCGTCCGTGCTCGACGCGCAACTCATCGAGGTGGCGTAGCGCCTGCCGTGCGAAGTATCCGATCTCTGGATCGTGCCGTTTGCCTTCGAGTTCGGTGATGACCACCACCGGGACCACGACGTTGTGCTCGGCGAATCGGAAGAACGCGCGCGGATCGCTCAGCAGCACTGATGTGTCGAGCACGTAGGTGCGCAGCGTCTGATCCTGCTCGGCATCTTCGATCCGGCCGTCCTGGTGAACCCGGTCCTGTGCCTGTGCTGCCCGTGTGGTCACAACCCACTCCCGCCCCGGGTGGTAATTCCCGGTACCCAGCGAGTCGACCAGGGGTCACGAGTCGCGATCCTGACGGCCGACCCGGTCGGGCGCCTTGCCCGACGAGTTGAACGTACGACGGGGATCGGGCGCCGTAGGCATCGACACGCTGTCGACACCGTTACATCGAGGTAAATTCCTCCGAGCCCTACCAGGCTCGGGCTGCCACGTAGGCCGAGAGCGTGGCGGCCAGCAGCGACAGCGATTCGTCATCGGTACCGGCGTGGGCAGAGACGCGGATCGTGCCGCCCCGGGGGGTGATCGTGACTCCCGCATTAGCGAGGGCAGCCGCGAGCGGCCCCGCGTCCTGCGGTTCCGGAGCCAACGTCACGATCCCCGCGCGGCGCTCGGGCTCTCGCGGGGTGATGACGGGGATGGCGTTCTCATCGGCGATCTCGATCACTCGCGTTGCCCGCGCCTCGACGGCTGCGGCGATCGTCGCCACACCGACCTCGTGAATCTCATGGAGTGCACTGCCCAGGCGAGCAGCCGCGAGCGAATCGGCCTTCGAGACGATGAAAGCGCGCGCATCTCGCGACGGCTCAGGCACCTCATCCACGGGCAGTCCATCGGCAACCCCGGCGTAGCCCGAGAGCACCGGGGTCAGCCGATCGACCGCACGCGGGCTGTAGGTGGCGACGCCGGTGCCGCGTCCGGCGCGCAGCCACTTGTATCCGTTGGCACAGACGACATCCGCCGCACCGTAATCGGCGTCCACGATCCCGAGCCCCTGGATCGCGTCGACGATGAGCAGTCGGTCTCCGATCACGTCGCGGAGGGCGCTGAGGTCGACGCGATAGCCGGTGCGAAAATCCACGAGGCTCACGGCGACCGCCGTGACCTCATCGGTGAGGGCTTCGCGGACGACATCCGGGGTCACGAACCCGTTCCCGGGCTCGAGCCACGCCGCTCGCATCGTGCCGAGCGACGCCTCGGCGCGCGCCGCGGCGATCGTCAACGCCGGGTACTCGGCACGAGAGAGCAGAAGCGTGCCGCTGAGGCCGTAGATCGCCTGCTGCAGGCCGTGACTGGTCGAGGGCTGAATGACGATCTGCTCCGCGGGAACACCCAGCACGGATGCCGCGTGAGAGCGCGACTGGTCGACGTGCTCGTTGACGAGGTCAACGCTCGAGCGGCGGCCCGTTCCGAGGAGCTCGGCATCCGCGTGCACTTCGCTGCGAACAACTGGCGAGAGCGGTCCGAATGCCGCCCAGTCGAGGTAGCCGGGCTCGGAATCGAAGGACTCGATATACGTCGTGATATCACCCGTCACTGTCACATTTTCGCACGCCGGACGAAGGCGTGGGCTGGCGCAGCGGTCCCTCAGCCGCCGAAGCGGCGCTCCCGACTCGCATAATTACGCAGCGCACGAAGGAAGTCCACTTCCCGAAGGTCGGGTCCGAGCGCCTCCATGAAGTAGAACTCGCTGTGTGCGCTCTGCCAGAGCAGGAAGTCGCTGAGCCGTTGCTCTCCGGAGGTTCGGATGACGAGGTCGGGGTCTGCCTGCCCCCCGGTGTACAGGTGTTCACCGATCTGCTCGGGGGTGAGGCTTGCGGCAAGCTCCTCGAGGGACCCGCCGTCCCGATCGTGGGCGGCGATGATGCTGCGGACGGCATCCACGATCTCGGAACGCCCCCCGTAACCGACAGCCAGATTCACGTGAAGGCCGGGGTTGCCCGCTGTCCGATCCTCCGCGGCGCGGAGCACCCTGGTGAGCTCAGGGGGAAGGAGCTCGGCTCGACCCACGTGCTTGACCCGCCAGTCGCGAACCCGCGAGATCTCCTCGGCAAGCTCAGCGATGATCTGAAGCAGGTCGTTCAACTCGGCGGCATCGCGCTTTCGGACATTGTCGGTCGAGAGTAGGTAGAGCGAGACGACCTTGACTCCGAGGTCGTCGCACCACTCCAGGAACTCCCGCATCTTCGCGGCTCCCGCTCGATGACCGTGTGCGGCGGTCTCGTAGCCGAGCTGACGCGCCCAACGCCGATTTCCGTCGATCATCATCGCGATGTGATGCGGCATGTTCTCGGGGGTCAGCTCACGGCGAAGCCGAGCTGTGTAGAGCCGATACAGCGGGCCCTTGCCACGCGCTGTCCCGAGTCCCGATGCCACACGGCCACGTTACTCCTGGTCAAGTCCCGTGGCGTGGTGTCNNGTTCAACTCGGCGGCATCGCGCTTGCGGACATTGTCGGTCGAGAGCAGGTAGAGCGAGACGACCTTCACTCCGAGGTCATCGCACCACTCCAAGAACTCCCGCATCTTCGCGGCTCCCGCTCGATGACCGTGTGCGGCGGTCTCGTAGCCGAGCTGACGCGCCCAACGCCGATTTCCGTCGATCATCATCGCGATGTGATGCGGCATGTTCTCGGGGGTCAGCTCACGGCGAAGCCGAGCGGTGTAGAGCCGATACAGCGGGCCCTTGCCGCGCGCTGTCCCGAGTCCCGATGCCACACGGCCACGTTACTCCTGCCCCCGGCCCGGGTACGGCGAGCTGCCACGCGCCGACGCGTGCCCCCGCGGGAATACTCCGGCTCGTAGGCTCGGAGGGTGAGCTCTGGCGTGAACCATCCCACTGATCGCCCGACCCCCGAGTGGGACGAGTCGGTCGCTGGCGCCGAGATGCCGCGGCTGCCGCTGATCGAAGAGGCTGAGTCGGTCACTCCTGAGGAATTGAAGCCCTCGTGGCGTGGCTGGATCCACGCAGCCACCTTCCCCATCGCGATAGCTGCCGGCATCGTCCTGATCGCCCTGTCCCAGGGAGCGGCCGCGAAATGGTCGGCCGCAGTGTTCATGCTGACGTCGCTGTTGCTGTTCGGGAACTCGGCGCTGTACCACCGGTTCCGGTGGAAGCCGAAGACCCGCGCGGTCCTCAAGCGCATCGATCACGCGAACATTCTGCTTCTGATCGCCGGCACCTATACCCCGATCGCGGTGCTCGCGCTACCGACGAGCCAGTCGATCATTCTGCTTTCGCTGGTCTGGGGTGGGGCGATTCTCGGCATCCTGTTCCGCGTGTTCTGGATCGACGCCCCACGCTGGCTGTACGTGGCGCTCTATCTCGTGCTCGGATGGGCTGCGGTCATGTACATCGTGCCGCTGTTCCAGGCCAACGTCGCGATGATGGTTCTGGTCGCGGTAGGCGGCATCCTTTACACCCTCGGTGCCGTCGTGTACGCGCTCAAGCGTCCTAACCCGTGGCCGAACCACTTCGGGTTCCACGAGATCTTCCACGTGTGCACGGTGCTGGCGTTCCTCTGCCACTGGACGGCGTGCCTGCTCATCGGCCTCAGCCCCGCCTATCACGGCTAGGACTGCCGCAGCGGACCCGCGCAGCTAGGACCGCTCGGATCCGTCGACACTGGGAGATGCGTCGCCGTCGGTCTCGTCGGCTTCGGGCGATCGCTCCGCGTCAGCTTCTGCCTTCTCCTCGGCATCCAGTTCTTCGCGGATGTCGGCACGCACCCGGCCACGACGGATGCGGCGCATCATGTCGGTGATGAGCAGGATGACCACGACCGCCAGCAGTGCGATGACCAGAAAGCCCCACGGCCCCGGAGTGACGAGGTCGGGATTGACCGTCACCGACGGGCTTGGAACCGGGGTCGAGGTCCCCAACAGAATGCGCATCATGTCTCGTTTCGACTGGCCAGCGTCTAGCCTGGAGTTCCAGCCTAACGACTCACGAGACACCCCCGATGACTACCGCACCCCCCGCCGCTGACGACGCGATCCGCGCGAGACTCGACGATCGCTACGGACGACGACGCGGGGGCCCCTCGCGCTGGGTGATCGTCCTCGGTCTCGCGATCGTGGTTGCAGTCATCGGCTGGTTCGGCTGGATGACGGTGGCAACCTCGCTCGAGAGCGTGGATGCCGATACCACCGGGTTCGCTGTGGTCGATGACGGCACCGTAAGCCTGAGCTTCCAGATCACCGCGCCGCTTGAACGCGAAGTCGCGTGCATCCTCGAGGCGCAGGACGAAGAGCATGGAATCGTCGGCTGGCGGGTGCTCGTGATCCCGCCCTCGAGCGAGCACACCCGCGCGTTCGTCGAGACGATCCCGACGACGGCGGCAGCGACGACGGGTTTGATCAACTCGTGCTGGGTGACGTAATCTAGCCAGACCGTAATCAACGACGCCCTGGCGATGCCGGGGCGTCTTGCCATATCGGCGCCGACGAAAGGAGACGCTCGTGTCCAGCGATGCCCCGGTGACCTTCCTGACCCAGGAGGCCTTCGACCGCCTCAACGCGGAGCTCGAGCACCTGTCAACCGTCGGGCGTGAAGAGATCGCCAAGCGCATCGAAGCTGCGCGTGAAGAAGGCGACCTCAAGGAGAACGGCGGCTACCACGCCGCCAAGGACGAGCAGGGCAAGCAGGAGGCTCGCATCCGCACGCTCCAGGCTCTGCTCAAGAATGCCACCGTGGGGGTCGCACCCGAGAGCACGGGCGTCGTGGAGTCCGGCACCGTTGTCACCGCTGTCATCGCCGGTGGAGAAGAGGTTTTCCTCCTCGGTAACCGCGAGATCGGTGCCGGGTCAGAACTCGATGTCTACAGCGAGGCCTCACCGCTCGGCTCTGCCATCCTGGGCCTGAAGGAAGGCGACAAGACCTCATACACTGCGCCCAACGGACGCGAGATCACCGTGGAAATCGTCAAGGTCGAGACCTACGACGGCCAGTAGGTCGGGGTCACTCGGAGGCGACGTGCACGACGAATCCGGCGTTCTCGAGCGTCGCGATCACGTGAGCCTTGTGCTCTTCGCCTCGGGTCTCGACGCTGAGCTGCAGAATCACCTCACTGATCTGTAGACCTTGCCCATGGCGGGTGTGCAGGACTTCGATGACGTTGGCGCCGGCGAGCGCCAGCAGCTCTGAGACTCGAGCCAGCTGCCCGGGGCGGTCAGGCAGTGGGATGCGCATTGTCATATAGCGACCGGATGCCGACAGTCCGTGAGCGACGACACGCTGCAGCAGCAGGGGATCGATGTTGCCGCCCGACAGCACGCATGCCGTCGGTCCATGGGCTGCGACCTTACCCGCGAGGATGGCGGCGACACCGACAGCACCCGCGGGCTCCACGACCTGCTTCGCGCGTTCGAGCAACACGAGGAGGGCCCGCGCGATGTCGTCCTCCGACACCGTGACAACCTCGTCCACCAACTGGCTGATGATCTCGAAGGGCAGATCTCCCGGCCGCGCGACAGCGATGCCGTCGGCGATCGTCGCTCGGGTGGCAACCTCCATCGGGCGACCCGCCGCAAGCGAGACAGGATAGGCCGCAGAGTTCTCGGCCTGGACACCAATGACGCGCACGGTCCGGCCGACTGCCGCAGCGCGGGCCTTCACCGCAGCGGCAACACCCGACATCAGTCCCCCGCCGCCGATCCCGATGATGACGGTGTCGAGATCGGGCATGTCATCCATCAGCTCGAGACCGAGGGTGCCCTGGCCGGTGATGATGTCGGGGTGATCAAAGGGGTGGATCAGCACCGCGCCCGTACGTTCAGCGAACTCGGCGGCGAGGCGAAGTGGTGTCTCGACGGTCGCTCCCTCGAGGACGACGTCAGCCCCGTAACCGCGGGTCGCCAGGAGCTTCGGGACCGGCACACCGAGGGGCATGAAGATCGTCGCGGAGATGCCGAGCTCGTGAGCCGCCAGCGCGACGCCCTGTGCGTGATTGCCCGCAGAAGCGGCGACGACTCCACGCGCACGCTCCGACTCCGTGAGGCGGGAGAGCCGGTTGGCCGCGCCGCGAATCTTGAACGAGCCGGTCCGCTGCAGGTTCTCGAGTTTGAGAGCGACGGGAACACCGAGCAGGTCGGTCAGATGCAGGGACTCGTCCATCGGGGTGCGGCGGATGACTCCCGACAGAGTCGCTGCAGCATCCTCGATGTCGGCGAGGGTGGGGATACTCACTTGCCGATTCTCCTCGGACGCGGAACTGTCGACCAAATCAGGTCTGGGGCCTCGGGTTTCGCGCCCGTCTCCCACGCTCTATCACCGAGGTAGACCGCGACCACGTTGACGAACGCCGCAAGCGGCACGGCGAAGAGGGCTCCGGGGATGCCGGCGATGAGCGCCCCACCGGCGACCACGAGCACCACCGCGAGGGGGTGCACCTTGACCGCTGATCCCATGAGGAGCGGCTGGAGGACGTGGCCCTCGAGCTGCTGGACGCCGAGCACGACCACCAGCATCCACAGCGCGATCAATGGCCCGTTGTAGACGAGGGCCAGGAAGACGGCGAGCGCGCCGGTGACGACGGCACCGACGATGGGGATGAAGGAACCGAGGAAGACGAGCACCGCGATGGGAATCGCAAGCGGAACCCCGAGCAGGAAGGCCCCAAGGCCGATGCCGACAGCGTCGATCGTTGCCACGAGCAACTGCGTGCGAGCGTAGTTTGCGACAGTGAGCCAGCCTGCGCGGCCGGCCCCGTCGACGGCGGGTCGCGCTGCCCGGGGGAACAGACGCGTCGTCCAGCGCCAGATACCCGCCCCGTCGGCGAGCAGCGTGAGCAGGATGAAGACCGTGAGCAGTGCGCCGGTTGCGACATGCCCGACGGTGGTGCCGATCGCCAGCGCACCCGACCACAGCAGTTCGGCCTGCTGTTGGATGAAGGTCCATGCTTGCGCGAGCAGGTCGTCGATCTGGTCGGCAGTGAGGTGAAGGGGACCGTCGATCAGATATTGACGGAACTGCTGGATCGCCTCGATGGTGCGGGACTGGACCGACGACCACTGCTGTGTGATCTGCCAGATGGCAAGCCACAGCAAGCCGGTGACGATCGCTGCAGTGCCGAGGACCGCGATGGCGATCGCGAGCCACCTCGGGAAACGCAGGCGAAGCATCCCGGTAAACGCCGGCCATACCAGTGCCGTGAGCAGAATCGCGATCAGCAGCGGGATGACCAGCAGCTTGAGCTGGATCACGAGCCAGATTCCGACCCCGACCGCTGCCGCGATCACCAGGAACCGCCACGCGTACGCGGCGGCCAGATGCAGCCCGGGCGGAATGCCGCGCGTCGCCTGAACCGACACGATCCGTCGCCTGTCCCGGATCGCGTCGAAGAACGACCCCGTGGGCTTGTCGTCGGACGTGCTCATCCGTTCAGTCTAGAACTGGCACATGCCGCCAGCCGGATGCGCTGGCGCTAGCGTGGTGGTGTGAAACGTGGCGCCCTTATCGCTGTTGTCGCAGCGGGAGCGGCGCTTCTCGTGCTCGCCGGGGTGGTGCTGTGGCTGGTGTTGCGCCCCTCCGGACCGCAGTCAGCAGCGGAGGACTACCTCGCTGCGCTCAGCCGCGGCGATGCCGCATCGGCGCTCGGGCTCGTGGTCACGGACGGGCTCGATGTGTCCTCCGCCGAGGACGCGTTCGCCGGCGTTTCGGGGACGATCTCGGAAGCCAGGGTGACCGCCATGAACGAGGACGGTGACACGGCGACCGCTGAGATCGCGTACACGCTGGATGCGGCATCCGCCTCGGGTGAGATCACGCTCGTCCGCACCGACGCGGGATGGAAGGTGACCCAGAGCGGGCTCGGCACCCTCACGATCGCTTCGGCGCACGGCGATGCTGCAGCGATCGGCACCGCGATCGTCGAGGTGGGCGCTCCGTTCCTTCTCCTTCCCGGGCTCTACGACGTGCTTCCCGCGCCGGTCGGCATCCTGACGGGGACTGCGACGGCGGGGGTTACCCCTGGCGGAGCTGCAACAGCCGACCTGCAGCCCGAACTGTCAGACACCGCGCTGGAGACCGCATCTGCGCAGGTGCAGGCCTACATCGACGCGTGCACGGCACCGACGGATGCTGTGCCGGAGGGTTGCGGCATCCGCGTCCCCTGGGCCGCAGATCTCGCGACACTGACCTCACTGGCGTTCCGCGTCGAAACGGCGCCGACCCTCGCCTTCGCCGAGGATCTGTCGAGCTTTGCCGCTACCGGCGGGGTCCTCGTTGCGACGGCAACCGGCACGGCTCGCGACGGCTCAGCGGGGACGTTCACCTACCGCACCGACGATTGGTCGCTGCGCGGCGGCATGGACTTCACCGGTAACCAGTTGGTGCTGTCGGTCGACTGAACACCTCCAGCTGGCGAACCGGAAAGGTCAGAACTGGCCGCCCATCGTGTGCAGCCGTTCGATGCGCGCGGGAATCGGGGGGTGCGTGGCGAACAGGCGCGACATGCCCTTGGCGCTGAGCGGATTCGCGAACCACAGGTGGGCCATCGACGTGTTCTCGCGGCGGAGGGGTTGCGCGTGTGTCTCGAGCTTCGCGAGCGCGGAGGCGAGGCCGTCGGGGTCACGGGTCGTGAGCGCGCCGGTGGCGTCGGCAAGGTACTCGCGCTGACGCGAGATCGCCGCCTGCACGGCGCCTGCCAACAGCGGTGCGACGATCGCTGCCACGATCCCGAAGATGAGGAAAAGTAGCTGCGCCTGGCCGTTATTGCCTCCCGAACGGCGCAGACCACCGAAGAACGCCATCCGCATCAGGATGTCTGCCAGCAGCCCCACCGCCACGACGAGGCCGAACACGATGAGCGAGACCCGGATGTCGTAGTTGCGAATGTGGCCGAGCTCATGTGACAGAACGCCCTCGAGCTCGCGGTCGGTCATGATCTCGAACAGGCCCGTCGTCACGGTGATCGCCGCTTCCTCGGGCTTGCGGCCGGTGGCGAAGGCATTCGGCGCGGCATCCTCGACGACATACAGTCGCGGCATCGGGGTGCCGGTCGTGATGCACAGATTCTCGACGAGCCGGTAATAGCGCGGTGCCTCCTCGCGGGACACCTGGATGGCCCCGGCCATCGCGAGGGCCTCGCGGTCTGCCGCGAAGTACTGCACGGTGGCGTAGCCGACGGCGAAGATCAGCACGAAAGCGGTGACCCACCAGTTGTTGCCCATGAGCCATCCGGCCAGCAGCCCGATTGCCCCCAGGCCCAGGACGAACAGGACGAGGATGAACCAGGTATTGCGCTTATTCCGCGCGATGGCGCTGTACATGCGACCTCAGGAGGTCGATCAGAACTGGATGCGCGGCGGTTCGGAGATCGCTGCCCCGTCCACGACCTCGAAGAACTCGCGCTCGCTGAAGCCGAGATTCTTGGCGAAAAGGTTGTTCGGGAAGACCTTGATCTTCGTGTTCAACTCGCGAACGCCACCGTTGTAGAAGCGGCGGGATGCCTGGATCTTGTCTTCGGTGTCGACCAGAGCCTGCTGCAACTGCAGGAAGTTCGTGCTGGCCTGCAGCTGCGGGTAGGCCTCGGCGACGGCGAACAGCGACTTCAGCGCTTGCTGCACGTGCCCCTCGGCGACTCCCGCCTCCGCCGGGCCGGATGCCGACAGCGTCTCGGCGCGCGCCTGGGTGACGTTCTCGAAAACCGCGCGTTCGTGGGCCGCATAGCCCTTGACGGTTTCGATCAGCCCCGGGATCAGGTCTGCTCGTCGTTTGAGCTGGACGGTGATGTCGCTCCATGCCTCGTCGACGCGCACATTGAGCTGCACGAGCGAGTTGTATGTCGCCCAGAAATAGATACCGACAATGACGATGAGCGCCACGACGATCAGAACCGGGATCAGCCACTCCCACATGGCCCCCATCCTAGGGGACTCGCCTGCTCACTGACTGTGAGTGCGTCGGGTACCGCCGCAGCTGGATCAGGCCCCGAGAACCCGCTCCAGGTAGGTGTTCTGGAATGCCCGGCGCGGGTCGAGCCTGTCGCGCAGCGAGAGGAAGTCGTCGAACCGGGGGTAGCGCTCACGCAGCTGATCGGCATCCAACGTGTGCATCTTTCCCCAGTGGGGTCTTCCGCCGTGCGCGAGCATGATCTGCTCGACGGCGGTGAAGTACTCAGTCGGGTCTTCGCGCCAGTACCTGTGGACGGCGATGTAGCCCGAGCCGCGATCATGCGCTGTCGAGAGCCACCGATCGTCGCCGGCGGCGAATCGGACCTCCACCGGGAAGGAGATCCGCCATCCACGAGCGCGGATGAGCGCACGCATTTCGTCGAACGCGGGGCGCACGGCGGCGGCCGGGAGCGCGTACTCCATCTCGCGGAAACGCACGGTGCGGCTCTGGGTGAAGACGCGGTTGGACCGGTCGGTGTAGTCGCGGTTGCCGGTGAGCTTGACCGCGAGCCGAGAGAACGGGGGCACGACAGCCGGAACGCGGGCACCGACACCGCACACCGCTCGGTAGACACCGTTCGCGAGGAGTGTCTCGTCGACCCACTTCCCCACCGGCGGCAAGGGCTTGCGGACGGCGGATTCGGGCAGACGAGTATTGGATTTGGTCAGCGCGACATCCGTGTGCGGGAACCAGTAGTACTCGAAATGGTCGGTGCTCGCGACCCGGTCATCGAGGGAGTCAAGAACGTCGAGGAGCGGCTCCGGGCGCTCAGTAGCTTCGAGCACGAAAGCTGGAACGCACTGGACGGTGACATCGACCAGGATGCCGAGGGCGCCGAGTCCGAGGGCGACGGCGGGAAGGAGGTCGGCGTTCTCGGTGTCGCTCACGCGCAGGATGTCGCCGGTCCCCGTGACGAGTGTGGCACCGACGATCTGGGTGGAGATCCCGCCGAAGGCAGCACCGGTCCCGTGCGTCCCGGTCGAGATGGCTCCCGCGATCGTCTGCCGGTCGATGTCTCCGAGGTTCTGCATCGCCAGGCCGTAGCGCGCGAGGATCCCCGGGATCTGGTGCAGCCTCGTTCCGGCGCGCAGCGTCACGCGGCGCCGTTCGTGATCGATCGACACGAGCCCGGAGAGGTCGGTGAGATCGAGCAGCACGTCGGGTGCGACGGCGATACCGGTGAAGCTGTGCCCGGCACCCACCGCCTTGATGCGCCGGCCTCGGGCTAGGGCTGCCTGCACCGACCGCTGCACGGCATCCGCGGATGCCGGAAACTCGACGCTCTGCGGCCGCACCCGCGCCGAGCGTCCCCAGTTCTGCCACATGCCGCCGGGTCGTGTCACAGGAACGCCTTCCCTTCGCCGCGATAGGTCGGAGCCTCGCCGACAACCCTGTCATCATCCACGAGAAGATAGCGCTCGACTCGTTCGGCGAGCTCCCCACTCTTGGCATGCCGGAACCACACCCGGTCTCCGACGCGCAGGCTTCGAGCAGCTTCACCCTGCAGCGGGGTCTGCACCTCGCCTGCTCCTTCACGGGGCAGTGTGCGAAGGCCTGGGGGCCATACCGGCTTCGGTTGGCGCGACGCGACGGGCGGGCCTGACGCGATCCATCCGCCGCCGAGCACCGTCGCGATGTCGGGAGTGGGCTTGCGGACCACTTCGAGCGAGAAAGCCGCAGCGGGTTGGGGCGTGAAGATGCGGTATCCGTCGAACAGGTGACCGGCGAACAGCCCGCTTCCCGCTGTCACCTCCGTGACCGCCTGATCGGATGCCGTGAACTCGAGCGAGCCCGTTCCGCCACCGTTGACGAACTCGAGGGGCGCGATGGAGCGCAAGGCCGCCACGATCGCTTCGCGCCGGGCCAGAAGCTCTGCGGAGGAGCGCTGCTGCATCCATCGGATGAGGCCGTCACCGGAGCCGGTGGCATCTCCCTGGCCCGCGATCTGCGCCTCGTACATCATGAGTCCGACGAGTCGGAAGCCATCGCGTCTGGTGATGGCTCTCGCGAGGCTCGCCACCTCCCCCGGCTCGTGCACGGGTGAGCGGCGCACGCCGATGTGGCCGAGCGCGGGGGCGCGCCAGGATGCGTCAGCGTCGATCGCGACGCGGATGGTGGGCCGCGCGCGGGGCGGTACGACGGCGTCAACAACGTCGAGCTGGGCAAGGTCATCGACCATGAGGGTGACGCGTGCGCAGGCCTGCTCGTTCTCGGCGAGGGCGGCGATCGCTGCGCGGTCAACGGTCGGATATCCGAGAACGACGTCGTCATGAGTTTCGGCGAGCCAGAGTGCTTCGGGCAGCGTGAAGGCCAGGATGCCGGCGTAGCCCGGGAGCGCGAGGGTCGCGTCGATCGCTTCTCGCACCCGGACGGATTTGCTCGCGACCCGGATGGGGACGCCCGCAGCGCGCACCGCCATGTCGAGTGCGTTGCGCCGGAGCGCCCCGAGGTGCAGGGTCGCCACGGGGCCGGAAACGTCGGCTATGGCATCCGTTTGCCTGCGCCAATAGGCGGCGGCGTCGTGAGCCGGCTGTTTCGCATCCGCCATGGCCTGAGCAAGCGACACCATGACGGCACTCTACCCGGGCAGGCGGGGCGCTTCCGGTCGCGACAGGCTCGCGCGCATCCACTCTGGTAGAGCGCAGGTGAGCGGGTTAGGGTGCCGCCATGACAAGACGGGAGAGCCCGACGTTTCGCGTCAGTGTCGCTGCAATCGTTGGGACGATCGCGGTGTTTCTCTATGCGGCATTGGCGGCGGTGCAGATCCTGGTGCTGAACCCTCTCGCGTTCGCGCCGGGGAAGACTCTCAGTCAGATTCACACCGATCTCGCCCAGGCAGGTGAGGCCATCGGCACACCATTAGTCCTGGCGATCCTGGGTCTCGGGCCGGCGCTGGCCGTGCTGCTCATGCTTCTGCTCTCGCGGCAGCCGACCATCGGTGCCCGCGCTATCGGGATCGGTTATGCCTCACTTCTTGCGTTCGGCGCGCCTGCATACTTCATCGCGTCATTCGGCCCCGGTATGGCGTTGGCAGATACCTACCTCACCTCTGGCGCCGATCATTCGGGCTGGAGCTTTGTGCTGTACGGCGTGAGTGCGGGTGCGATCGTTGTCGCCGCTGTTCTGGCCCTGGTGCCTCAGCGCGGCGCCGGGCGACAACCGCTGAAACAACCGACGCTCGCGGAGTGACCGACGCATCTAGCGGCCACGCCCCGATCGGTCCAGCTGCAGCCATGCGGTTACGGCGGTGCCTGGATTTCGTTCGCGCCGATCCTGATCGTCGGCTCCCGGCGCGTTCAGGCTGCGTTGGGGTAGAAGGCGCGCTCAGGCCGCGTTGGGGTAGAAGGTCGGGAGGTGTCGTTCGGGCTTGACGATGTAGCGGCGCCCGTGTGGGGATACCCATTCCAGGGACCCGTCACCAAGATGCGTGATGACCCACCCGCCGTGATGCTTCACGGTGTGGTGTCCCTGGCAGAACGGTGCCGTGTTCGTCACGGAGGTTTCCCCGCCGTCGGCCCACGCGACCGAATGGTCGATCTGACACTGCGATGCTGGTTTCGAGCATCCCGGTCCCATGCACCGGTCAGCCCGCCACTTCACCAGTTTCGCGAGCTCCGGTGGTGGCCGGTACTTTGTGCGCCCGACACTGATGACGGCCCCGGTTTCGGGGTGGGTCAGCACCCGCATCCACCCCGACGCGTTACCGGCCAACTCCCGGGCGGTCTCGATCGGGATCGGGCCGACCCCCTCCACCTCCGCCGGATCCGTCACACCCTCAGCCCCGAGGAGCGCCAGCGCGGGGACGGTCACGACAACGGTCGCGCGGATCCCCCGCGCCTGCTTCGGGTGCTGGGGAACGGTCCCGTCGATTAACAGGTCGCAGAACACGTCAGCGCGGATCTCATCCAGACTCCGCTCCGACCCATCCCCCGGTTCCCCGCCCCGGGTGCTGCCGCGGTCGTGGTCACGGATCACCACAGCTTTCTGGGTGACCCGCCCGTAGATCGCGTGGGCTTCCACCGACGGGACCAGCGCGTGAACCCACGACATCGAATCCCCCGCCGGCTCCACCAGGATCCGGCGACCCCGCACCGCGGCTTCGTGA